>DYHC01000027.1 GCA_020724325.1 Melioribacter roseus | reverse complement strand
AAAGGAAAATCGCGTAAGCAATGTTTCTCTCCTTCAATTCAGTTATTGTATCAATTTCCTTAACTGCATATTTGTCAAATACCCAGAACAAAAAAACTCCAAGTGCACCTTTGGCTAATCCAACTGAGAACGATGATAATTCAATCAGCCAATTGAATGTTATATATATAAATACGACCGCGAAAAACGTTACTATAGCAATAGTCTTGAAAGCGGAATTCTTAAAAAAATCTAACATGGCTTATTTTCCTCCGTAAATGAACTTATCTTCGAATTTTTCAAATCGTTTATTCAAATTTTCGAGTTGTGAATTAATTGCATTAAGTTGTTGGGTTAAACCCGGCACTTTATCAATCATTATATAATTATCCTTCGTCTCAACTTTGAATTCATCAATTGCGGTCTTGATTTCTTTTTTAACTTCCTCGTGTGATGGTTTACCCTCAAGAACCGCGACTGTATAGCCGACATTAAAGATTACAAGAGCGACGGCTACAATTATCTGCCAATAACTATTGACAGCTTTTTTCACTTTTTCCATTTTAGCAATCCATTATTCTTCAAAGAGAACATCAATTTCCAAATGATCATCCATTGACATCGGGTTTCGAATAAATTCTACTTCATATGATAATCCGAGGATTAAATCATGAATTCGATCGTTTGGTTTTATGTCGTGTATACCACAATAAAAGCGGTGAGAAGTTTTGTAATTATTTTTTTCATTTGCATAAATCTCGCTTCCGGTTAGAGAACGCATTCTGCCACCAATTGTCACAACAGGTGTATATGTATCTTTAGCAATCCCGCCAACGTTTTGAGTTGTCGGTCGCTGTATTTCCCATCCCGGCGTAAAATAATCTTCGATCACAGCTACCTCTTATTGGTGATGCTATACATTCTTTTTTTTGAATCACCGAGAGTTATCATTCTGCGGTATGGAATTAAATCGTTAAGTAATGACTGTGGGTAATTCCCTCCGGACTGGAAGCTGATCGAATGATCTCCAAGACTTTCAGACTGAACACCCTTCGCGTTCTTTGGATCAAGATGAAACCCTATAAGTTTTGCAACCGGTAATTTTATTCCTTTCGGAAATTTTACAACTGTAATAAGCGTAACCACTTCGCTATCAACCGATTCATTTGTTAATTCTTCTTCTGCGGATAATATTAGCGAACCGGCTTCAACGGCAGCAACTTTATAAACGCCGTCATTGAATTTGCTGCCTTGAACCCTTGTATGAATACCAGGTACAAATCCCGCAGAAATAAATTTGTTTTGTGAATCATTTATTTTAGAAGGTGAACCGTTAACAAATGAAATTGAATTTGATTCACGGTAAACCTTATCGGTTAATATTTCGAAATAGTTATTCGTATATGTAAATACAAAATCTTGAACGATCGGGATCATAGATGCAATAAATGTATCTTTCGAAGAATCAACTATTTGAAGCAAGCTTTTAACTTCACTAACCGTGACGATCATTGTTTGCCCTTTTTACGTTTGCCGGTAGATAGTTCATCTACTTTTGATTCAGCGTCGGTAGATATATTATCTACTTCCTCTTTTTCCTCTTTCGATTCGGTTTTAGTTTCCTCTTCATTTTGTTTGCCGGTAGATAGTTCATCTACTTTTGATTTACAACGTTCCAAATGCAACGGATAAACCGATTCACTAAATTCTTTACCACATTTTTCACACTTCATTTTTATGCTCACAATTAATTAAAAAATAGGCGGAGAAATGAGGAAGCTCTCCGCCATATTATTATCCAAGTATCCGAACCGCCAATTCTGGATAAACAGCCTTGATACCATATAGTGTATCGATCGATAATATTTCCTTTTTCGTCGTTATGTCATAACCAGCAGTAACCCTGAGCGAGATGCCTTCGAAGTTTGCTGTATATGCCGAAGCTCCGCCCATGGGTGTTTCGAGCGGTCTCGAAACAAATGCACACGCATTTCGGATGAAAGCAAGATTAGCAACATGCGCTCCGGCTGTTTTATCAGGGAAAACAACCGCGTTATCAACGGCATGAGCTGCCTGGACCTTATTAACGGTTGTAATCGATACAACACCGGCAACAGCGGCAGCGTCAGAGGCAGCTGCATAATAATAATTAACTCCTCCGGTGATTATATAAAATACATCACCCTGTTTAATTGTCTCGATACCCGCACCGCCTTTAAGCACGATTGTGTTCGACCCTACAACAGCCAATGTATTAACTTGCGGTGTTGTAACTGCCGTGAATGTTCCTGCTGTATGCGTGAGAACGTTTTGAGTCATGTAATTTTCCATTCCCTGAATACGTCCGATTGAACCTTCACGCAGCGCTTGAGTTGAGCCGGATTTTTCGGCATGAACAATTGCATCCAAGATGGAGAATTTCGAATGTGCAGCCGGATCCCAAACAGCAACTCTATTGGATAGAGGAACTTTATTTTTATTTAACATTAAAGCCGCATTCGCAAAATCATCAAGACCGTCTGGTGTAGTACCCGAAGTGCCAATAAAGTAGGGAACGTCCTTGTAAAATTCTTTGTGAATGTCAGCGTCAATCTTTTGTGCAATGGCTTCCATCGCCGGATCGAGCACCTGCTGATTGAACTGATCAATATTCAGTGCTTTTTCTTTCGAAGTCCAGTTTACGGATACGTCTGCAATGTGGTTCAATGTGATGTTAACAGAGTCTTCCGAAATATTTTGAAGATTTATTGTTCCGCCGAATTCATCCGCAACATAGACTGGCGGCTTCTTTACACGGATTGTATCACCCTGCTTTTGATATGTATTTGAATAATCGTTATAAATGAGCATCCTCATTACGAGGAAATTCCGCAGTCTAATTAACGCTTCACGTGCGATTAATTGAGTTGTGAGAAATGTGTTTGCTAATATTACTCCGTCCTTTGTGGTTTCGGACTGAAATAATATAGCCGAAACAATCAAAAACATAAAAGCCGTGATTGCGGAAATAACCGGATGTTTAATAAAAAACTTTTTCATTGTAGTATCCTATTTTTTTTGTTCTTTTAATCGTTCGCTATAGTATTGATCAT
This sequence comes from Melioribacter roseus, assembly GCA_020724325.1. Lineage (GTDB taxonomy): Bacteria > Bacteroidota > Ignavibacteria > Ignavibacteriales > Melioribacteraceae > DSXH01. Next base: position 8,946 of record DYHC01000027.1, on the reverse strand, counting down.
CTGTCATCTTGCTGTAATCAACTGGAGGTGTTAAGGGTGTTGTCGGTGGCGTTCTGCCGTTCACCTTGAATTTTTCTTCGACCGCAGCTGTTATTCCACCGTTATATTCGGTTTCGAATAATTCAAGATTCTTGATTGTCGTTTCTTCATCATCGCCTAAAAACTTTTCAACCAATTTGAGCGGCAGTTTTTTTTCGATTGCCACGGAGGTAGCTTTTGCCAACAAATCCTTACGTTTGATGTCGGCTTTTAACTTTGCCTGATCTTCGGTAAGTAATCTTAACTTTTTCTGCTCTTCTGTTTCGTCCGGAAATTTCTTTTTGATTTCTTCCTCGATAAGTCCGGGCATTGTTTTTTCTTTAAACGTTGCGATACCTTTTGTTACAGCCGCATCAGTTAAGCTTTGCAAATATTTTTTTGCTGCTTCATCTTTCTCCAGGAATTCCTTAACACTGTCAAGGTTGACTGTTTTAAGTCCCTTTAAGAAATTGAGTTCGTCGGCGGTTATTGCTTCGCCTTTTTCCAGTTTTGCCAAGATTGACTTGAGATCCATGATTATTAACTCCTTTGTCCTTTCCGTTCACGCCGGAAAGTCCGTTTGTTTTTGTGAATTAATCTTGGTGAAAACTATCGGTATGAGATTAGAAAGTCATCCTAATTTTCTTTAGGATTTTTGAAAAGTTCCGGCGACAAAAAACCCACCGAAGTGGGTCAATCTTTTTTAAGATAAAGCAAATCACAACGAGGTTATGATAAAAAGCAGATTTAAAAAATTATTCGTCAATTCCGGCTTGCATTTTGGAGTGGAGACCGGCTAGTTCTTTATCTTGCTTTGCTCTTTCTTCGGGTGTCATTTTCGCGCGTTGACGATCAATTTCTTCCATATAGCGGATGAATTTTTTCATTCTTTTACGATCCCCTTCAGTAATGTCCGGGGATTCATAAATAACGCCTTCTTTCATAAATTCATTTCTCCTCGAGAATAATATAGGTTTTCCCGTTCTTATTTTCAACATTGATTACCTTAAACTTTGCATCGCTCTTGAATAGCACTTCCTTTTCTGCTGGTTTGGATGATAGAGCAGAAACGTCTTTGCCTGTTTTGGAGATAATTTCATATTTCACATTCCCATAATAGGATTCAGCTTTCTTAAAAGATGTAGAAGTGAATTGACTGAAATCAATCTCTTTGCCAGAAGTATATCGCTTTATAAAACCATCAACATCAGAAATTTTAATTCCTCGATAAACCGTTCCTTCATAGCTCGGCATTTTATTAAGCGCTTGATTGAGTACCTTCTCAACGATCTTATCGTTCTTAGTTGCAGTGCCTTCACGTAATTTTTTATTCAGCGCATTTATTTTTCTATCGTCAGAAGTATAATACTTAATTGCGCTCGCCTCATCTTCAGTAAGTTTTAGATTTGCTAACGAACCAAATTCGGAGTCATTAAAGCGTTTGTATTTGTTAAAACCAATATCATCACCTCTGACCGTTTTTCTTAATCGGATTCCTTTCTCGGCCGCCCATTCGTCAAAAGACATATTCTTGACTAATGAACCTTCGCCATCCCTTCTTACTTTATGAGTAATGCCTTTAATTTCCATCCGAGAAGTACACCGACAATTGTGAGCTATTATGCAATTGCCATTATAATTATTTTCTTTTATATTATTTACCAAATAATAATTGTCAACTGTCTCAAGGTTATATACATGGCCGCTAAAAATAATTCTATCAACACTGACGATGTTATCAAGTTTTATAAAAAAGGATTTTCTGTTAAGGGACTCGCTAACAAATTCGGCGTCAGTAGGAATGTAATTTTGAGAATTTTTAGAGAAAATCAGATCATCCCCTTGAATAGAAGCGAAGCTATGTTTTTGAGAATGTCCAAAACAAGTTTTGCAGATCGTAAAAAACTTGTCGCAAAAGCGAATAAGACAAGAAAAAGTCAACCAGCCAGCGAAGAAGAACTTTATAAAAAAGCGCTTACGAAAGAAAGAACTCTTTCTAAATTGGGAAAAGAAGAAATTCTTTTTGCTGAATGGCTTGCTGAATATGGTCTGAAGGGCAAACTTCAAAAAGCTTTTGGTAGATATAATATAGACATCGCTTTCGAACCCATCGCCGTGGAAATTCTTTTTAACCCCGGTGAACCTCTTAGCCGGGCTAATGATGTTCGCAAAATCAAATATATCACGGAAAATGGCTGGAGTATAATCTACGTTTGGATTTCTCGTAACCATTTTATCACTAAAACGTGCGCAGAATATGTCGCTACCCTTATTAAGAGAATTAAGAGGAATCCATCCTTGAGGCGTCAATATTGGGTGATTCGGGGTTCCGGTGATCTGTATGCCACTAGCAGTAATGATCTTAATTAATTCTCCTTCATAATATCTTTTCGTTAAATTCTCAACGCTGCTTAGCGAATTGACAGATATATAGTACGGGAAACAATTAATATCCTCGGCAGCAATCCCGCTTAATCTTGGCCCCTCGGTCTCTGCTCCACCCGGCAAAGTAAATACCAATTTGCCATCAGCATTTTCGTGCGCCTCTTGCATATCCATACTTCTATGTGTATCGCGTGTCCGTTGGTCCAATGTTGAGACCCATATTCGAGTAGTTTTTATTCCAAGCCGTTCGGCAGCAACCTCGGCTTTGCTATACGCAAGAACACGCCCTGTTGATTGTGCGCGTCCGCTTTCCGTTCTGGCGATAATAAGAGCCCGCGAAGCCGTAATCTCAGTGCGTTTGGTTATTGCCTGGGCTATCTTTGCGTATCCTTTTCCCTCAATCAATCCCTGCGTTATCTCTTGCCGTATTGCATTGTTATATTTATTCGCGATATGGTCTTTTATGCGGTTAGGCCACTTGATCGAGTCTAGAGAATTCAGCACTACTGCACTAATTACAGTCGGATTCAATTGACCGAAGCCCACCTTAATACCAAGACCGCTTTCGAAGCTGTACCCAGTTCGATAATATGATTCTGCAAAACATTCTTTTATAGATTCTGTTGTTAGCTTAATGTTCTCTCCGGTTAATTCTTTCAACTGAAGAGAAATTTCTTTTTCCAACACCGCCAGACGATTGTATGATTGCATATCGGAGTAAGTGACGTTATCACCAAATTTTTCATATATGCCTGCAATTTTCTTTTTAATCTCTTCGAGTGATTTTTTGTAAGAGGAAACAATGTCTCGCTGATATGAATTTAATAATTTCTCGTGAGCCGTATCGGCTTTTGATTGCAGCGCAATTATTCTTTTTTTAATTTCGTCATCGGTCATTAAAGATTCTCGAAGGGATTATCTTTTGTCGTTAATGTTTCCCCGCTACTTAAAGAAAGGATAAATTCATCCTCACGATATTGGCTTTTTTCAACGTACTCTATCTTATCGAATCTTATCCAAACATCAATCCATTTAATTTCATTATCTTCTATCGATGTTTTTATTCCGAGTTCTTCCAGTCGGTTATATTCTTCAGCTACTTTCTCGCTTGTTATTGCAATCTTGGTTTTAAATATTTCCATCATCCACCTCGCTAAAGTCAACTTTATAAGCCGCTCCTTCCTCTTCCATTTTTTTTATGGTTTGATTTACATCTTTTACGAACGGCAATAAGCTCAATCTCGTTTCTTCATCGACTTGACCTTTTAACTTGCCGGATACATCAGCATAGTAGAGCAAGTCAACCGGAAGATTACGTGTAAATTGTAGCTGAATATCTTCGGGGATAATTTTTATGTTTTTCTTTTTCCAAGCCGAAGCAATTATTGTGAACATCGTCCGTGTTGCTTTTGTGAATTTCCGCTCTTTTATTATTGCTTTATTTTCCAAGCCGACTAACTTCCACTTGCGAGACTCTCCACTCATTGCTGAGCCGGAGAATTGTTCATCTTTCATATCCACAGCTTTGGCGAACTTATATATATTTTCGTTGAGTGTTTTTTTGTGGTTTTCTAAAAACTGTGCGGCTCCGTCAAGCATTTTTGTTAAAAACTCAGCAAAGGTCTCAGATTTTTTATCCGGAAATCCAAGCGCACCGGTTCTCTTTGCTTCGGCCAATACTTCAGCGGTCGGCTCAACTCCATAAAACGCTAAATATGCAATTCTAAACTCCTCTATCTCGTTTTGCGCATCGCTTAGAGTTCGGTCATAAGCATCAATTAAGTTTTCAACCTTTTCAAAATCCCCAAGTATTGCATCATCATTTTGATAACATATAACCGGTATATGATCGAATAAATGAGGGTTCGTGGGATTGTTCAAGTCTAATTCAAAATCACCTTTTTCATTCTCGATAAAGAAGGTAATGTTTTTATAATCGTACCATTCAACTTTTGTCCTCTTAATTGGTTTACCATGATAATCAATCAAATCAACTTCGTAATAAATCATTGCGTATTGAAGTTCGTCGAGTGTTGAATCATAAATGAATATTACTTCCCACGGTCTTATGTTCATAATCTTTTCTTTGCCATACATATCAATGTAACATAGCCGCGCAGCTTGACCGCAGATAGATGCATATTTGCCGGTTAAGCTATCGAGATCATCGATAGTATTTCTTCTTATAAACTCATCAATAATTCCTTGCTGTCTTAAAACTTCGGCTTCAGAATAATTTTTTGAGTTGATGGAATATTTTATCGGGTAGCCGAAAAGATAACCGGTAAACAGATCAACAATATCCCCTCGGAAATCATTGTTAAGTTTTGCGTTAACTTTTTTAGCATCCTCAAAAGTGCGTCCGAGAATAGGCACATTCCCAGTATAAGATTCATATAAACGCAGCATCTTTTTCTTCTGTGGTTTATGCTCTTCGATCAGATCTTTAATGATCTTACTTGTAATCTGTCCATTCTGCCTTTTTATTAGATCGATTACTTGTTGACTTGTCATTTCCTATCTCCCAAAGTTGTATCAATGATTCACAGCTTTTAATTGTCGTTTAATACTTATTGATTCTGCTACCCCAGTAGTAGCATCCGGCGCGTCATCATGAAGATTTTTTTTCCCTTTCTGATAAGATACCATTGCATTGTAATAATCAGGCCACTTGTCTTTCCAATTAATAGGGAAAAAAACATTGTTTTGCACAGTTGATGAATTTGTGAATATTCGCGCCATTTTATTTTGGCTTTGATGAAACCATTTTATAAAACAACTTTTCGTTTTATGATTTTCCCAAAGCAATCGTTCAACATTCCGGGCGAAGCCTCGTCCGCCGTTATTACTCTCAATTTGTGCTTCGCGAACTTTGTTATCAAAAAGCATTTTTGCAGTAGCGGGTTCTGTTTCTTCCATTGGCGCTTGCGTGTATAAGACATCAAGTATATATGCACTACCTTTATAAACTCCATAACAGATCGAACACAAATAGTCATCTCCTTCATCTGCTGTATCAGTGTAATTTTTCAAACCTTCAAAAAGTGATTTTCCATTTTCATCCTTTGGGGTATCGATATATGTTTTGAATGATTGATATAACTTTCCTTGAAGGTCAATTGGTTCTTGATGATAATTAGCCCTGAATATTTCATGCACCATTTTTTTGCTTAGAGAAAAATATCTTTCCCGACTCAACACCTTCTCACATAACATCAAATCGGTTTGCTTATTATAAGCCTCTAATTTGAAGATATACCATTCCGGCGCTTCGTCCGAATTCAGTATCCTTCCGCAAAGATCATTCTCTGCCCATCTTGTCATTACAATTATTTCGAATGGTTCTCTGCCTTCGGCATCGCCACGAGAAAGAAATGTTCCCGTATACCAAGTCCAGATTTTTTCTAATCTTTCTTGATTAAATGCTTCCTCGGCTAATTTTATCGGATCGTCAATGATTAATATCGATCCGCCTTTGCCTGTTATGCTGCCGCCAATACCCGCTCCCAGGTAATTGAAGAATTGACCCTCGAGCGCCCATTTATAATAACTGCTGCTTCCGTGTTTAATTTTTACTTTCGGAAAGAAATCTGAAAAGACAAAACCACTTTCACTTATTCTTTGTTCTTGAATTCCGTCGCGTGTGAATTTCGCAAAATCGCCGGCAGCATCATCATTGTACGAACACTCGATAATTCTTTCGGTTTGATTTTTACCGAATATCCATTGACAGAAATTTATTAAGCTTCTACTTTTACCAAAACGCGGAGGAATGTTTATCATTATCTTTTTGCAAACAATAATATTTTCAAGTCCCTCAGTTGTGGCTACAATCTGCCAATCGTCGGAAGCGTCGTATTTAATTATCCTGCCTTCATAAAATGCTTGCAAAGTGTTGACTAAATTTTTTAGATAAATTTTATCGTCGGTGTAATAAGAGGGTTCTTTAAGATGACAGTAATTCCAAAGAGAATCTATTCCCGATTGAATAGTTTTCTGCCACGATTCCCGGCGTGTGGTATCGCGTTCATATTCAAGTTTATCCTTTTCGCTTTTCCGCTTTCTTTGTTCCTGCTCTATTTCAAGTAAAAGCAACTCCTCTGTCATTTTATTATTACTCCAATATGTAATAAGGCGTCTTTAAGAGGAATTTTATTTTTGAGCATATCTTTTAGCTTTTGTAATTGATCATCAGTTAGACTGCTTATATTAAAGCTGGTTAAATCAATTGTGCCAGAGTGCTCAATTTGGTCAACATATAATCCGTTTAATTTATCACGGTCTTTAACAACTTCAAGAGCCAGTTTCAAATCGGGTTTCGTTACATAGAGATTCTGTTCGTCCTTTATCCCGTTCTTTGATTTTTGAAAAAGGTATTCTCGGTCACGTATAGCACGTTCAAATGCCTTCTTTTTATTCGATTGACCGAGTTTTCGAATTTCTTTCTTTGCCTCTGAAATATAGCGGTGCGCCGTGCGTGAGGCTAAGTTGAATTTATCCATCACGGTCTTGGTCAATTCTGGATTCCGCTTCGATTGCATGTAGCGATCATTTTCCAGTATAAGATTTACAACCGCGTCAACACGTGTCCAAACAAATTCTGTATGCTCTTTATCCGTCTTCAACCTTGGCATAATTTATTTCCTAATCTCAAAGAATAAATCATTTGCCTTGACGGTATTTTCAAGAACATCACCCTTAAACTTTTGAACGAAATGATCACCCTTGCCGATTTTGTATTTGAAAACTTCTTTCACTTTATTGTTCCGTCCTTCTGTAAAAACATATAACCATCTTTCACCAATTCACCGCAGACAAAATCTCGACCGTGTCCGTCAAGCGTGAAATAATTTCCGTTATCCTTCCAAACGAAAATTGGAAATGAAAAACCATACTTGATAATAGAGGTTCGCAGTCCGTAAAGTTGTTCGCGTGTGCGGGATTTTAATTTCCCTTGAATAGATTCGAGCAATTCAATTTTAATTAACTCTGTCCCGGTGCAAGCGATTGGAATTAATTTATCCGACATTGTTTTTCTTCCCGTATAAAATGAATTCGATGTTCTTAATTGAAGTACAGTAGTCGTTCGATAATTTTTCCCTTGCATCTTTGCCGGACATACCGTTAAGCCGCAATTCTTTGTATTCGCTGAGAATCTTAAAATTACGGACAATGTTATCCGGCAGATACTTATGCTTTGCACAGACACTTAAAATATCGAGCACAAATTCTTTTGGCATAACTTCCATGAATTACCTGGTTAAACTAATTGTTGAAATGATGAAAAGAATCCTAAAAAAGTTTAGGATAAACATATTTGATCAGACATCTACACCAATTACCCGCAGAGCCTCATTAACTGTTTTTACAACGTGGACCTCGCTAAGAGTCCGCGCGAGGTCTTCCATATCCGTGCGGACTTTTTTATTAATGCCTCTTCTTATTTTCTTAGCAAGTTTATTGTTCATCTTTATAATTCTCCTCAACTTTCTATAATTCGTCCGCTTGTAGATAACTGCTGATCATCCCGCAAAGTGGGATAGCTTTTTGTTATTAAACTTATACTGCTTTATTTTGTCCTCACGTGCAAACGATCATTTCTTTGTACGTACACATCTTGTGCGTACATCTGTTCTTTAGTTTGTCTATTCATTCATTATTCTACTTTTAAGCTGGGCAGCGTTTTAGTTGCCACAGCGTTAGCCCGCTTCTTACAGATGTGCGGGTTGATGATCCTTCCTAAGCGCCATTTTTTGCCATCAAATCAGTTCTCATATGTAGTCCCTCAATTAATTGTTGTAAATAATTTCTGTATATCTTCAATTATTTTATATTCTCCATTTCTTACTGCCAAATCTTTTGCTGTATATCTTAAAACTTTCCAGCCAAGTAAAACTGCTTCTCTGTATTTTTCAACATCTTTGGAATAACCCACCATGCTCGTGTGTCTTGCCTTTGGAAGAAATACACCACCCTCAAATTCAATTGCTACTTTCTGGTTTGGTAAAGCAAAATCAAATCTCCATTTTCTTGTCGGATGAAACTTGTACTCTCTCTGAAATTTATATCCGGCAATCCGGAGAGCTGTTGCAATTCTATTCTCTTGTGTTATGTTCATTTATTTCTTTGCATCTTCCTTTGAGAATACTATACCTCTATCAATCGCCATCTTTTTAATTTCATCTGGTGCATTCTCAAACTTTTCCCTTACCTCTTCCACTTTTAAAGGTTTTCCATTTGAATTATAGAAATATGGATAAAGCGAATGGTCCGGTGAAAGGAATACACGTTTGTATATCGGTCCTGGTTTAGTTGCACTACCACGTTTGTAGTTAAATTTCATAAATAAGCTCCCCAGATTTAATTTCTACATCAAAGATTCCAAGCTGTCCTTTAACCGGAAAAGGTTTTATTCTCCGTATGTTTCTGAGAAAGAAACTTTTTGCTTTCCATCTTCCTGCACCATAAACGTCACGCATTGCAGCTGCTTCATGTTCTTTGGTCATTATTTTACAATCAAATAAATCAACTACACAAAGAGCA
>DYHC01000026.1 GCA_020724325.1 Melioribacter roseus | reverse complement strand
TACAAAATGTTCTTTAATTCAAAAATCCATTTACACAAATTATTTTACAGACTCGAAAATTATCATTCTACACTCTGCTCTCTTCACTCTGCTCTCTGCTCTCATCACTCAATTTATACATATAGATCCCCGAGATCGTTTTTCCATCAACAATTTCACCGGATTTAATTTTATTATCAATCTCTTCAAGAGTCAGTTCGATAAGCTTAATATCCTCTTCGCCTTCTTCGCGAGCATGATTTCCGGTCTTTAATCCTTTAGCAAGGTAAATATGGAGTACCTCCGAACAGAAACCCGGAGTTGTAAAAATTTTACCAAGTTTTTTAATTTCTTTTGCGGTGCAGCCGGTTTCTTCTGCTAACTCGCGTGCAGCACAAATCAATGGGTCCTCTCCTTCTTCAAGTTTTCCGGCTGGTAATTCCATTACTACTTCATTTTGAGGATAGCGGTATTGTGTAATTAAAATAATTTTACCCTTATTAGTTACAGGGACAATAACCGCACCGCCGGGATGAACTGCAACCTGGCGGAAATTTTTATTCCCCGTCTCATTATATTCTATTTCATCTACTCTTACATCAAATACTTTTCCATGAAAGACAGTATCGGATTTTATTATCTTGAAGTTCATTAATTCTCCCAAAAATTTCTGCAAAGATATGAAATTATGATGTGGATAATTCTAATGTTTTGTAGATTTCATTAGTAATTAAATCATGATAAGAATATTCAACCATGAACCCGCTATACAAACATCAAATCAACCGCAGTAAAAACTATTTACTTCAGAAAATCTGTTTATTAATTAATTGGAATAAATTGAGCGAGTATGAAAAAGATAATTTCTCTATTCATTTTATTGGTAATAACAATCAATGCACAGGATTATACCAAAGAATCTAAAGAAGCTAAAGATCTAAGAATGCAATGGTGGAGCGATGCGCGCTTTGGTCTTTTTATTCATTGGGGTTTATACGCAATTCCAGCCGGTGAATGGAATGGTTCTACGAATCATGCCGAATGGATTAGAACTACAGCCCAGATTCCGCTTAAAGAATATTACAAATTTGTTGAACAATTTAATCCTGTTAAGTTCGATGCAGAAGAATGGGTTAAGATGGCTAAAGATGCCGGCATGAAATACATTGTTATTACTTCCAAACATCACGATGGGTTTTCTCTTTTCGATTCAAAGCATACCGATTTCGATGTAATGTCAACACCTTTTAAGCGGGATATTCTAAAAGAACTTTCGGATGCTTGCCGTAAATATGGATTAAAAATCTGCTGGTATCATTCAATTATGGATTGGCATCATCCAGATTACTTACCAAGAAGAGAATGGGAAACAGATCGTTCTGCTGAAGGAGCCGATTTCACCAGGTTTTTTCAGTACCTCAAAAATCAATTGAAAGAACTTCTTACTAACTATGGCGAAATTGGCGTACTATGGTTTGATGGCGAGTGGGAAGATACTTGGAATTCACATTATGGTATCGAACTCTATAATTATGTTAGAAGTCTTCAACCAAATATAATTATTAATAATCGTGTTGGTGTTGGACGAAGCGGTATGGAGGGTTTAACAAAAGCAGGTGAATTTGGAGGCGATTTCGGTACACCCGAGCAGCAAATTCCCTCTACAGGTTTACCAGGTGTTGATTGGGAAGCTTGCATTACTATGAATAATTATTGGGGTTATAATAAGTTCGATAAAGATTTCAAATCAACAAAAGAACTTTTACAAATGCTGGTTGATATTACATCTAAAGGCGGAAACTTTTTGTTAAATGTTGGACCAACTGCAGAAGGACTTTTTCCTCAAGAAAGTATTCTCCGGTTAAAGGAAATTGGTGAATGGATGAATTTATACGACGAATCGATTTACGGTACCGAAGCAAGCCCTTTCAATTATCTTGAATGGGGAAGAAGTACAAAAAAAACGTTGGGCAATAACACACGTTTATACCTCCACGTTTTTAATTGGCCCAAAGATGCTAAACTTGTTGTGCCTGGCGTATTAAACAAACCTGTCAAATCTTACGTTTTATCGGACAAACAGAAAGTTCTTTTACATACAACAAGAAACGAAGACGCAATTGTAATTAATGTACCTTTAACTCCACCTAATGAAAATGTGAGTGTAATCGTTTTAGATGTAGAAGGGAAAGATGAAATTATTAATCCGCCAGCAATTATTAATCCCATAAATATTTTTATAGATAAGCTGGATGTTATAGTAAATACCGATCATAATGATGTTGAAGTAAGATATACAACAGATGGAACAACTCCCACAATGAATTCTGATATTTATAAAGACAGAATTGAGCTGAGAAATACTTCAACAATAACTGTTAGATCTTTCAGAAATGGCAAGCCGGTTAGTAACGTTGCAAGAGAATCATTCACAAAGGTAATACCGGAAAAACCGGTTAAGGTTGAAAATCCAGAAGCAGGAGTGAATTATTTTTATTATGAAGGTATATGGGAAAATCTTCCCGATTTTAATTCTTTAGAACCGGTTAAGAAAGGAACATCATCTAATTTTGATATTACACTACGAAATCAAAATGATTATTTCGGTTTTCAATACTCGGGTTATGTTTTAATTCCTCGAGATGATGTTTATACCTTCTACACCGATTCGGATGATGGAAGCAAACTTTACATTGGTGATAAGTTAATTGTTGATAACGATGGATTGCACGGAATGCAAGAAAAGAAAGGGATAGTTGCACTTTCAAAAGGGTTTCACCGGTTAAAAGTTCTTTATTTTGAACGATCCGTTGGAAACGATCTGAAGGTTTTAATTGAAGGAGGCGGAATTAAAAAGCAGATTATTCCTGATTCAATGCTGTTTCATGACAGATGACATTTATACTTTATAGAAATAGTGTAGTTAATTTCAACCTATATTTATCATAGGAGAAAGCGTTATTTCTGAAAAGTATTTCATACTCAATTCTAAATAGAAAAATAAAATAGATTATAAAATTCTAAAAAATTCAGAAGTGTTATTTCGAATCCCCGCAAAGCGGGATGAGAAATGTTATTTCGAAAGATTCCGACTTGTCGGGAGACTGAGAAATGTTATTCCGAAGGAGCGAAGCGACTGAGGAACTACGAACAGATTCTTCGCCTCACTTTGTTCGGCTCAGAATGACAGGACACTTTATACTTTGTCATTCTGAGGATCCCGACTTGTCGGGAGACGAAGAACTGTCATTCTGAAGGAATACCGACACAGTCGGTATGACTGAAGAATCAACATCCTTGAAGGTCATGGGGAATTAAATAACAACTCCCGACCTTCAAGGTTTAGGTTCGACTCTCACGATCCATCAACGCCGGGATCGAAATGACAAGCAATATTTCTCATAGACATTTAATAGAATAGTTCTGCTGTCAAATTGTTATTAGTTCCCTATTCTCGTATATTTTTAGCCCAAATTTTAGATACAATTATGTCAGTAACGCCATTAATGGCACAATACTCCCGGATTAAAGATAATTATCCCGATACAATTCTTCTATTCCGGATGGGCGATTTCTTTGAGACATTTGAAGAAGATGCCAAAATTGCATCCAGAGTGCTTGGCATAACATTAACCAAGCGCGCTAACGGTGCGGCAGAAGATGTTCCGCTTGCCGGTTTTCCGCATCATGCAATTGACAGCTACCTGCCAAAGCTGGTTAGAGCAGGATATCGTGTTGCCGTTTGCGAACAACTTGAAGATCCTAAATTTGCTAAAGGTATTGTTAAACGCGATGTTATTGAAGTAGTTACTCCGGGTGTTTCTTTTAATGATAAACTACTAGACCATAAAAAAAATAATTACCTTCTCTCAATCTATATTGAAGATGAAATTGCCGGACTCGCATTTAGCGATATTTCCACCGGTGAGTTTCAAACATTTCAGATAAATAGAAACGAACTGAATCAGCAAATCGGCTCAATCAATCCGGCAGAAGTTCTAATTCCTAAAAAATTTAAAAATGAACTTGAGCAATTGATTCAAAAAATTTTGCCAAATACAAGAATAACCAAAATTGACGAATGGATTTATAACTTTGACTACGCATCAGAACTTTTAATGAATCATTTCAACACAAGAACACTAAAGGGATTCGGTATAGAAGGTCTGCATGCTGCAATTTGTTCTGCCGGCGCAGTAATTAATTATTTAAGAGAAACTCAAAAAGCTAATCTTCCGCACATTAATAAAATTTCGCATTACAATCCTTCCGATTATATGCTGCTCGATTCTTCTACAAGGCGCAATCTCGAAATTATTTTTTCTATGAATGAAGGCGACCGCGAAGGAACTTTAATCTCAATTCTAGATAGAACAAAAACTGCTATGGGCGGAAGGATGTTAAAGAAATGGATCGCCGCACCTCTCATTAGGCTAGAACCAATTCTAAAACGACAAGAATGTGTAGAGGAATTTTTTAATAATAAAACAGTCAGAAAAAATTTACAAAATGAATTGAGCGAAATAGGCGATCTCGAAAGACTGACTTCAAAAATCTGCACCGGAAGAGCCAATCCGAGAGAAATGATAAATCTCAAAACATCATTAAAGAAAATTCCGCTTATTAAACAGCTTCTTGATCTTACAAAAGTAGAAACTCTTCAACAGATAAATCAAAAATTGCACTCACTTGATTGGCTTGTTAATATTATTGAATTAGCAATCTCGGATAACCCGCCAATTTCAGTTTCCGATGGGCTGGTAATTAGACCGGGTTTTAATCCGGAATTGGATGAACTTAGAAGTCTTTCAACCAATGCTAAAGATTGGATTGCTAACTTGCAGAAAACAGAGCGCGAAAGAACAAAAATATCTTCACTTAAAGTAAGCTATAATAAAATTTTTGGCTATTACATTGAAATTAGTCATGCCAATAAAGATAAAGTTCCAGAAGATTATATCCGGAAACAAACTCTCGTAAATAGTGAACGATATATTACACCTGAGTTAAAAGAGTATGAAGACAAAATACTAAATGCTGAAGAAAAAATTATTAAGCTTGAATTCGAGTTATATGATCAGATAAGAAATAACGCTTCAACTGCATCAGTAGAAATACAGGAGAATGCCCGGCTTGTTGCAATGCTCGATTGTTATCTTTCGCTTGCTGAAGCGGCAGATGAAAATAAATATGTTAAACCACTATTGAATGAATCTGATAAAATCGAAATAATTGACGGACGGCATCCGGTTGTGGAACGAATACTTCCGACTGGAGAAAAATTTACACAAAACAGCACTAACCTCTCTTCAACGGAGGATCAGATAATTATTTTAACCGGACCTAATATGGCTGGTAAATCAGTTTACCTGCGTCAGGTCGGGTTAATTATTCTAATGGCACAGATTGGTTCGTTCGTTCCAGCTAAGGAAGCCCGAATTGGATTAGTAGATAGAATATTTACACGTGTAGGTGCAAGTGATAACATTGCATCGGGCGAAAGTACTTTCCTTGTTGAAATGCAAGAAGCTGCTAATATTTTGAATAATGCCACTGACAAAAGTTTAATTCTACTTGATGAAATTGGGCGTGGAACAAGTACTTTCGACGGCATCTCAATTGCCTGGTCTATTACAGAATACCTGCACGATAACCCGAACGTTCAAGCAAAAACTTTGTTTGCTACTCATTACCACGAATTAAATGAAATGGCTCAACTTTTTCCTCGAATAAAAAATTATAAAGTAGAAGTCCGTGAGTACGGCGATAAAATTATTTTCTTACATAAGGTATCTCCCGGCGGAGCAGATCATAGTTATGGAATTCAAGTTGCTCAAATGGCAGGTTTGCCTCAGTTTGTTACTTCAAGAGCTAAAGAAGTTCTGGCAAATCTCGAAAGCAAGGAATTAACTCCTTATGAAGTAAAAAAAGCAAAATTGGCTAAACTTAAAAATCAGGATAACCTTCAGATCAGTCTGTTTGAAATGAAAGACGATTCTCTTAGAAAAGAAATTTCGGATTTACCAATTAATCAGCTTACACCATTGGAAGCACTAAACAAATTGAATGAATTAAAAAAGAAAATTAATGAGAAAAATGATTGATCAAATAATTTCTTTAACCGCGCGAATCAGCTTAATACGTGTAACTAACGTTTTAATTTTATTTATCGTTCTTGCCGGATGCGGCAAAAACCTTACACCCGAACAGAAAGAATATATTTTTAGAATTGAAGAGTTGAGAAAAGAAAAAAATGAATGGATGAAGAACAATCCCAATTCACCGTTTAACTTCAAAGGTAAAGTTATATTCCATAATCTAAATTATTTCGATGTGGATCCGGATTTTGTTTTTAAGAGTAAGCTATATGAATATGAATTGAAAGATACAATCACAATTTTCGGTACAAAAGGAGAAGAGAGAAAAACCGTAAAGTATGGATATGTACAATTCAACTACCCGGGGAAAAATCACAAAATAAATGTTTATAAGAGCGCTTCAAAAAATGGAATGTTTTACTACTCAATCTGGTTTACTGATTCCACAACAAATAAAGATACTTACGGAGTTGGAAGATATATCGATTTCGAAAAAGTAGAAGATCCAAATCATGTTTACGAGATCGATTTTAATTTGGCATATAATCCTTATTGCGCTTACAATCCTGATTACTCTTGTGCGATACCTACTAAAGAGGATAACATTCCTATTGCGATAAAAGCTGGTGAAAAAAAATTTCATGATTAATAAATGCGGAGAAAAAATTGGTTATAATTCTTGAAAAAAATGCGACTGAAGTACAAATAGATAATGTAGTAAAGCATCTGGAATCCTACGGGTTTCAGGTTCATAAGTCAACAGGTGTCGAAAGAACAATAATCGGTGCAATTGGTGTTCAGCCAAATTTCGATACGAGAAAAATAAGTATTCTTGATGGAGTTGCAGAAGTATATCGGGTTACTACACCATATAAATTAGCGAGTAGAAGTTTTCACGAAGAAGACACAATCATAAAAATTAAAGATGTTGAGATAGGCGGAAAGAAAGTTGTGTTAATTGCAGGTCCTTGTTCAATAGAGAGTGAAGCGCAAATTTTTAGAATGGCAGCGGTAGTTAAAGAAGTGGGCGGAAAAATTTTAAGAGGCGGCGCTTTTAAACCGCGGACATCCCCTTACTCGTTTCAAGGATTGGGTGTTGAAGGATTGAAAATAATTAGAGCTGCCGCAGATGAGAATAACTTACTTGTAATTTCGGAGGTGATGCAAATTGATCAAATAGAATTAATGGAACCTTATGTTGATATCTACCAGGTTGGTGCACGTAACATGCAGAATTATTCTCTATTAAAAGAACTTGGCAAAACTATAAAACCTGTTATGCTTAAACGCGGTATTGCAGCTACAATTGAAGAATGGTTAATGTCCGCTGAATATATTTTATCAAACGGCAACAAAGATGTGTTTCTATGCGAGCGAGGGATTAGAACATTCGAGCAATATACACGCAATACGTTTGATCTTTCAGCAATTCCTGTAGTTCATAAAAAAAGTCATTTGCCTATATTCGGCGACCCATCGCATGCAACTGGATTAAGGGATCAGGTTCCGCCAATGGCTCGTGCGGCAGTTGCTGCCGGCGCAGATGGACTGATGATAGAAATCCACGACGACCCGGAGAATGCTCTTAGCGATGGACCTCAAGCCCTTCTGCCGAATTCTTTTATTAAATTAGTTGAAGAACTACGTCTAATTGCCACTGCTATTGGAAGGGAATTATAGTTGGCTGCAAGTGTTTCAATAATAGGACTTGGATTAATTGGCGGCTCCATTGCAAAAGCTTTGAGACAATCGGCTGACATAAAAATTAGCGCATACGATACCGACGAGGTTCTTTTAAGTGCTTATTCTCTTGGAGTAATTGACAAAAAATTAGAATGCGTTGAACAATCTCTTGAGAGTGAAATAATTTTCCTCTCCCTTCCTGTGGATGAATCAATAAAAATATTTACAAAATTGATTCCTCTGTTAAAAGAGAATCAAATAATAACCGATGTGTGCGGCGTTAAATCTCCATTTCGCGAAATATGGAATCGGTCTTCTTCAAAAGGTATTTACATCGGAGGACATCCGATGACAGGTAAAGAAGTAAGCGGATTCCAAAATTCAGATCCAACTTTATTTGAAAACGCAGTTTATATTTTATGCGATGCAGAATCAAAAGATCCAAAAATTAATTCATTGCTGGAAATAATTAATCTGCTTGGTGCGCGAATAACTTTTCTGAATTCTAAAGTTCATGATATTGTTGTAGCTTCAGTAAGCCATCTGCCCCAATTGATTGCTGTCTCATTGATTAATTCAGCAAGTCTTAAAGAGAACGATATCAACTTCTTCGACTTTGCAGCCGGAGGATTCAGAGATATGACAAGAATTGCATCGAGTGATTTTGAAATTTGGAAATCGGTTTTTGGTTATAATAAGAATAATATTGTTTATGCAATCGATAATTTTATTAATGATCTGCAAAACATGAAAAAAATTTTATCATCCGGGGATCCTGAATCAATTCATAAAAAATTTGAGAGTGCAAGAATAAAACGAGATGAGATCCCGCGAAACACAAAAGGATTTATAAATTCCCTGTTCGATATCTTTGTTTATGTTAAAGATGAACCCGGCGTCTTAGCAAAATTAACATCTTTACTGTATAACAATGGAATAAACATTAAAGATATAGAGCTGCTAAAAGTTCGCGAAGGAACCGGAGGAACATTCAGAGTTTCATTTGAAAGCGATGAAACTGCTAAACGGGCTAAAAGATTTTTAAGTGAATCCGGCTTTAAGGTAAACTAAAACAATAGTATAACTCCATCCTTATTATTATTTTTACACCGCAAAAATTTCAGAACTATGGAGATTAATAATGGCAACAACTTCCGATTTCAGAACCGGAATGGTTATAAGGTGGAATAATGAATTATGGTCGATCGTTGAATTTCAGCATGTTAACCCGGGTAACTGGCGTGCATTTGTTAGAACTAAATTGAAGAATATGAAAACCGGTAAAGTTGTGGAAAATAGATTCCGATCCGGCGAAGCAGTAGATGACGTCCGTGTTGAAAGACATCAATACCAATATCTTTATCGTGACGGCGCCGATTTTGTCTTAATGCACAATGAAACTTATGAACAAATTAATATTGCACCTGAATTAATTGGCGAAGGTCAACAATTTCTTAAGGAAAATACAAATATTGATCTGCTGCTGGATGGAAATCAAATTGTTGCTGTTGAATTACCTTTGTTTGTTAATTTGAGAGTTATATATACAGAACCGGGAGTTAAAGGAGATACAGCAACAAATACACTAAAACCGGCTAAGATTGAAACTGGCGCCACTGTAAACGTTCCATTGTTTGTAAACGAGGGTGACTTACTTAAAATTGATACGCGAACCGGCGATTATGTAGAAAGAGTTAAAGAATAATTATTTGTAACTTCTGAATACAATAGCTTGTCATTTCTCATTCTCCCGACAAGTCGGGACCCTTCGAAATTGCATTCCTGAATTATTCTGAGAGCACAACCTAAACCTTGAAGGTCTGGAGTTGTTAGTTATTTACTCATGACCTTCAAGGTTGTTAAATTTGCTCCTTCGAGTAGAAAAAATCTTGATCAAGATTTTGACAATGCTCATTTTAAGTCATATAAGGGCATCTCTAAAAACTTCAAATGCAATCTGCGGAAATCAGTTTTATCTGTGTTTATCCGTGTTCTATTTACCTAAAAAATAGTTTTTAGAGATGCCCATAATAATTTTTAGCTCTTGTATTCCGATAAATAGCTTTCACTTAAAAATGTATTTAACTGCAGCATCAGCACATCTTTCTCCATCAATTGCAGCAGAAACAATTCCACCTGCATAACCGGCACCTTCGCCGCTTGGGAATAGTCCATTAATTTCCGTGTGCATCAATAAATTAGAATCGCGGGGAATTCTGATCGGTGAACTCGTCCTGGTTTCTGCAGCATGAATCTGTGCCTCATCCGAAAAGTAACCCTTCATTTTTTTATCGAACTGCAGCAGAGCTTCCTTTAAACCATTTACAATTTTTATCGGAAGAATTTCATGTAAGGGTGCACTTATTGAACCTGGGATATATGATGTTTCGGGAAGTGAATTGGAAATTCTTCCTTTCACAAAATCAGTAATTCTTTGTGCTGGTGCTCTTTGATTGTTGCCGCCGGCAGCAAATGCTTCTTTTTCAACATATTTCTGAAATTCCAAACCAGCAAAAACACCGTAATCTTTATAATCAATCCAATCTTTTTCTTCTACAGAAACTACTAAACCGGAATTAGCAAAGGGTGAATCGCGCCTTGAAACACTCATCCCGTTTAATACAAGCTCGCCAGGTGATGTTGATGCGGGAATTATTATTCCGCCCGGACACATACAAAAAGTGTAAACCCCTTTGCCGTCAACCTGACATGCAAGATTATAACTTGAAGCCGGAAGGTTTTCATCTCTTACTTTTGAATGGTATTGAATTTCATCTATCAATGCTTGCGGATGCTCTATACGAACTCCCATTGCAAAAGGTTTGGCTTCCAGTTTAATTTTATGCTTGTTAAGGAGATAAAAAATATCGCGAGCCGAATGACCAACAGCCAGAATAACTGCATCAGCCGTGACTTCTTGTTCATTATTTATTACAACACCTTTTATGATGTTATCACAAATTATAAAATCGGTTACTCTGGAATTGAAGTGAATTTCTCCGCCATTATTCAAAATAGTAGAGCGGATATTAGAAACTACTTTAGGCAACTTATTAGAACCAATATGAGGGTGAGCATCTATTAGGATTTCTTGTTGAGCTCCATGCTGAACTAATAGCGATAGAATTCTATTTACATCACCACGTTTTGTAGAACGGGTATAGAGTTTGCCGTCGCTGTATGTTCCTGCTCCTCCTTCGCCAAAACAATAATTGGAATCGGGATTTACAATTCCTTCCTGCTGGATTAAACGCAAGTCACGTCTTCTTGCATTAACATCCTTTCCTCTTTCAACAACTAACGGTTTAATTCCCAATTCAATTAGTCGCAAGGATGCAAACATGCCAGCCGGACCAAAGCCGGCTACAATTATTTTTTTATCAGAATTAATTGATTTGAAATCAATTCTCTTATTAATCTCCAATGGTTTTTCATTTATATATATTATTGCTTTGATTCTGTAAACCGGATTTTTACTTCGTGCATCAATAGACCTGCGAATAGTGTGAACAGCAGAAACTTCTTCAATATTCAACTTCAATTTTTTTGCCGAAGCTGAAACGAGAAAATTGTAATCGTTAATATATTTTGGCGGGATTTTTAATTCGATTTCTTTTTTCATAACAGAACCAAAGTTGTGAATTGAGAATTGAGAATTGCGAATTGAGAATTAATTCTCCTTTGATTTTTTTAGAATCGATACTAATAAACGTATTAATTCATCGCAGTCATTCATTAAACTGAAAAACTCTTTTTCATTTAGAATTGAAGATTCTTTCAATAATTTTAACCAATATTCAGATTCACGTGCTTCTTTTAATGCTATGGATAATTTATTAATAAAATCTTTTTTGGAAGCTGCTTCTTGAGATTCAGCAATATTTGCTCCTATTGAAGTACCGCATCGCAAAAATTGTTTGAATAAATCTTTAAGATGATACTCATCTTTAATTTTTATTAAGTAGAACTTTACAACTCTAGAACTAAATTTAAAACTCTTATCAAGAATCGGATTCCCATACTCAACATGCTTTTCAAATATTTTCATTTCTTTCTCAATTCTCCATTCTCCATTCTCAATTCTCAATTCTCCATTAATAAGTTGATTTTATCACTCCACCATCAACCGCAATAGTAGACCCAGTAATAAATCCGGCTTGTTCAGATGCAAGGTACACAATCAAAGATCCTACTTCATCAGGTCGGGCTAATCTTTTCATAGGCACATCATTAGCAATAGAAGCAAGAACATGTTCATGAGAATCGCCGCTAAGTTTAGCACGATTTACAGCCAGCTCGTATAAGCGAGCAGTAAGTGTATAACCCGGTGCTACATTGTTAACTGTAATATTATACTTTCCTACCTGATTACTTAACGTCTTAGCCCACGCTGTAACAGCGCTTCTAATAGAATTTGAAAGGATAAGATTATCAACTGGCTGTTTTACTGTTAAAGATGTTACGTTAATTATCCTTCCCC
>DYHC01000025.1:10794-12574 GCA_020724325.1 Melioribacter roseus | reverse complement strand
ACTTAGGAACTCAGCTCCATTATTGGTTTTCAGTACTTCTAATGACAAATCTGGGATAAAAATAATTCTTCTATAATTCTTTACGGCATTAATTTGGGAAAACAAAAAAGCAGCTAAGAAAGTATTACGGAAAGTCAATGCTTTACGAGAGGTTTATTTATTGGATTTTATGGTAAGCAGGAAAAGCAGCAGCAAGTTAATTCCATCAAGAACGGTTTCTCGTTACTATCTTTGGGGTACTTGAACGCTTCGGGCTTAATAGACTATTTATTTACTCTTATTTTCTTTTTTTATCTCAGACATTGTAGAAACGTATTCCATCATATATTCCTGATGATTGAACGTTTTTTCGGTATAAACCTTTCTGTTAAAAACATAACTACCAGTAGGCAGCAAAATTCTACTCTTTACATTATCGAGCAAACATGAAAATAAAATTTCCTCTTTAATATATTTTTGCAAGTCCAAATTGATAATGGGAAAAGTGGTTTCAACTCTTCTATCCAGATTTCTCTGCATAATGTCAGCGCTGCTCAAATATATTTCCTCGTTGCCATTATTATAGAAATAATAAATTCTGCTATGTTCAAGAAATCTTCCCACAATACTAAATACTTTTATATTTTCACTAAGTCCGGGAACATGGGGAACAAGGCAGCAAATTCCTCTAACATTCAAATCAATTTTTACACCTTTGTTAGATGCTTCATAAAGAGCAGCAATTAGAAGTGGATCAACAAGAGAGTTCATTTTAAAGATTAAGCGACCATTTCCGCCGGACAAAACATTTTTAATTTCTCTTTCAATTAACTCAAGGAATCTTTCGCGCTTGTTTATTGGTGCGACACAAAGTTTTCTGTAGGTTCTTTGTTCCGAGTATCCGGTCAAATAGTTAAAAATTTCTGATACATCTGCACAAATATCTTCATCGGTTGTGAACAAGCCTAAATCGGTATAAAGTTTTGACGTAAACAAGTTATAATTTCCAGTGCTAAGATGAACATACCTCTGAACGCCATCGGCTTCTCTGCGAACTACAAGAGTCATTTTAGCATGTGTTTTAAGACCTAATAATCCGTAGACAACATGAACTCCAGCTTTTTCCAATTCACGAGCCCAGAAAATATTGTTCTCTTCATCAAAGCGGGCTTTTAATTCCACAAGAACGGCAACTTGTTTCTTTCTTTCGGCAGCTTCTATCAAATATTTTACAATTGGTGAATTCGAACCCACTCTATAAAGTGTCTGTTTTATAGCAAGAACGTCTGGATCGCGAGATGCCTCCTTTATAAAGTCTTCAACAGGGGCAAATGAATCGTATGGATGATGTAAAAGAATTTCGCTGCGTTTTATTAAAGAAAAAATATTTTCTTCTTCGGTAAATATTTTAGGAGTAATAGGGTGAAACGGTTTTTGGTTTAAGTGTGGAAGAGGCAGATCATAGATTAACATTGCGTCGCTTAATCCAAGGTTGCCATCTATAATGTGCAAATCGTTTCTGGTTATTTCAAGATTCTCAATAAGAGTCTCAATCATGTATTCCGGCATTTGGCTTTCAACTTCCAATCGAACAACCGAACCGAATTTCCTTTGCTTAATGTTTTCTTCTATTAACTGCAGAAGGTCATCGGCTTCGTCTTCCTGAATTTCAAGATCAGTATCCCTTGTTATTCTGAATCTGTATGCTTCAACAACATCCATCCCCGGGAAAAGTAAATTCAGGTTAGACTTTATCAAGTCTCCAATCCAAATGAATTTATAAAAACAATTCAGGCTGCTA
>DYHC01000025.1:0-10784 GCA_020724325.1 Melioribacter roseus | reverse complement strand
TTACTCTTGCAAAATGTTTTTCTCCGTTTGTTTTTTTAACTAAAATTGCAAAGCTTAAACTAAGATTGGAAATGTAGGGGAAAGGTCTTCCGGGATCAAATGCCAAAGGTGTTAGAATAGGATAAATTTCCTTTAGGAAATATTTATTTAAACCGTCCCTTTCTTCTTTTGTTAGTTTATTCAGTTCATATATAAAAATATTATTTTCATGCAGTTGAGGAATAATTTTCTTGTCCCAATAACTATATATCTGCTTAATCATGGGTTGAAGTTTTTTTTCGATTAATCGGATTTGCTCGTGTGGAGTTAAGCCATCTATAGAAGTATCGAATACATTTGCGCGGATTTGTTCCTTTAATCCTGAAATCCTTATCATATAAAATTCATCAAGATTTGAGAAGAAGATCGAAATAAACTTTATTCTATCTAGCAGCGGTAGATTAGGATTAAGAGCTTCTTCCAACACTCTTCTATTAAACTCCAGCCAGCTTAAATCGCGGTTGAAAAAATTTTCCGGGTTATAATATTTCTTAAGACGTTCTCTTGAAAGCAGCATTAAATACTATGTCTCTACGGTTAATTATAATTCTGTATTTGTTTATTACGTGCTAAACCTTTTAGCTGAGGAAAAATTATCCAGGTCATATTCAATTTTATTGTCCGGGATCTGCAATCTTTTTATTCTAACATTTGCTTTTGCCAGGAACTCTTCCGCCAAAGTATCGTGATAATTAGAGAATATAACAATTTCTTTTATGCCGGCTGTAATAAGTGCTTTAGCACAATTTGTACATGGCATGTTAGTAATGTAAGCAGTGGCGCCTTGTGTACTAATACCATGCGATGAACATTGTAAAATGGCGTTCATCTCGGCATGAATTGTTCTTACACAATGATTGTCTACAACCATACATCCAACGTCTTCACAATGCTCGTCCCCGGGAATTGAACCGTTATATCCAGTAGATAAAATCTGTTTTTCTTTTACTAATACACAGCCGCAATGCATTCTTGGGCAGGTAGCACGTTCTGATACAAGCATAGCAAGCTTCAGGAAATACTCGTCCCATGAAGGACGCTTTATTCTATTAGACATTAATTCCTCATATGGTACATTGGCAAATTTAAGAAATTAAATTTTATTATGCGGTAGATTTAGAATTGAGGGAAATATAAAAACTGCTGTGGTCGAGGGCGCTTCCACAGCAGTTAGATTTGTTTACAGAGGGTGCTTATGTGTAGTCAAACTAGATGACTAACTTAGATTTTACAAAGATTATACCAATCAAAAACTTTGTAGAATTTTACAACGGCGGAATCAAAAAGTTAGAATTATAATGAAATTCAAAATTGAGTATGGAATTAAATTTTGTGTTAACATATTTTTTTGAAGTAATTCGGAAATAATTTCAAGTAATATTTTCCGCTTTTCTTAGAATAATCTTGAAAGTAGTTCCTTCATTGATAGCAGAATTTTTTACATAAATTTTTCCTTTATGATAATTTTCAATAATCCTCTTTGATAAGCTTAACCCTAAGCCCCATCCTCTCCGTTTAGTAGAATAACCCGGACGAAAAATTTCCTTTCTTTTATTGTGCTCTATTCCTTTACCATTATCGGATACTTCAATTTCCAGACTTCTTTTATTATCAAACACAAAAAAATTAATTTTGCCATCTTTATTTTCAATTGCATCGAGAGCATTTTTAATAAGATTTTCGATTACCCATTCAAAAAGTTCGGGATTCAGCTTCGCTTTAATTCTTTTATCTCCTTCAACCTTAATTTCTACATTTTTACCAAGCTGAGGGAGCCGCCTTTCAAAATACTTTATAACTCTTTCTATTGATTCAATGGGCGAATCATATATAAGATCGGGTTTTGAGCCGATTTTTGAGAACCTTTTTGTAATCTTATTTAATCTTGCAAGGTCGTTGTTAATTTCATCAATGCTGTCTAGCACTTTGGCTGGATTATTATGATTCATTTTTAAGATCTCCATCCAGCCGAGTAAGCTCGAAATAGGTGTTCCCAGCTGATGAGCAGTTTCTTTTGCCATTCCTACCCAAATATTACTCTGTTCACTTTTTTTTATGTAGCTAAAACTGAAGTAAGCAATAGTTATAAAAAGTATTGCAAATAAAATTTGAAAGTAAGGGTAGTATTTTAATTTTTTAACAGTTTCTGAATCACCAAAATAAATTTTTTGAATAGTAATTCCATCAGGTGTTTTTACATTAATTGACTGGTGAGTTTCCTTTAGTTCCGATAATTTTTCTTTTAGAAAACTTTCCAGTTTTGCTTCACTTATCTTTTTATCGATAGGAATGTTTTTATAACCCCTTCCTTCCTGGGTAGAAATTATGTTATCGTTTCCATCAGTAATTATCATAGGGAAATCAATTCTGCGTATTATGTTTTCAAAAATAAATGTAAAGTCGCTTGAAATATTATCTGAACTAGTTGCGTATTCGAGACTGTTAGCGTAAAGCTGAACAATCTGACGTTCTCTTTCCTGAAGTTTATTAACAATATCCTGAGTATAAAAGAGTGTTCCAAAGGCAATAGCAACACCTATAACGATGAGTATCGATTTTAAATTCATTGTGGTTGGATTACTTGTAAACTTCATATGCTCCTCGCGAAGAAATCAAATTCAATCACAAATTAATAAATGTAACTCCGATATGAAATGAGAGAATTACAGGAAAAAATTATAATTCGATTGTCTGGAGTCTTCTGGGTCCAACAGAAATTAGACTTATTTCAAATCCACCCTGGTGAGAAATAAACGAAAGATATTCTTTAGCAGCAGCAGGTAGGTCGTTGTAATCTTTTACATTAGAAATATCGGTTTTCCAGCCAGGAAGTGTTTCATAAACCGGTTTAACCTGCATCATCTGATTGACATCGGTAGGATATGATTTAAGCAGTTTACCGTTTAATTCGTAAGCTACACAAACATTAATTTGATCCAGATAACTAAGAACATCAAGTTTAGTAACGGCAACACGTTCAATTCCATTAATAATTCTGGAATAATTTACCAGGAATGAATCGAACCAGCCGCATCTTCTTGGTCTGCCGGTTGTAGCACCAAATTCGGCTCCGACTTCTCTTAATTTGTTCCCTTCATCGCCAAACAACTCGGTAGGAAATGGTCCTAATCCAACTCTTGTAGTATATGCTTTAACAATTCCAATAACAGAGCTTATTTTATTAGGTGGAATTCCCGAACCTGTGCAAGCGCCTCCGGAAGTGGGATTAGAAGCTGTAACAAACGGGTAAGTACCATGGTCTATATCTAATAATGTTCCTTGAGCTCCTTCAAGAAGAATTGATTTGCCCTGGTTTATTGTGTTGTTAAGATAAGTTGGTACGTCCGTAATGAATTTATCAATCTTCTCATCAAATTCCAGATATTCTTTTATTATTTCATCAACATTAAGTTCTTGGTGGTTATAAACTTTTTTTAGAATGTTATTCTTTTCTTCAATATTGGCTTTAATTTTTTCTTCTAATACAGATCTGTTCAATAAGTCAACAATTCTAATTCCTTTGCGAGCATATTTATCTATGTAACAAGGACCAATGCCTCTGCCGGTAGTTCCAATTTTGGAAGAAGTATTTTCGTTAATTGAATCGAGGAGTTTATGGTAAGGCATTATAAGATGAGCATTCTGACTAATAAATAAACGTCCATTTATTTTTATACCCGAGTCCTCTAATAATTTAATTTCTTCAAGTAAAGCTTTTGGATCAATTACAACTCCATTTCCTATAACACAAGCCACATTCTCTCTTAATATTCCAGAAGGAATAAGATGGAGTATATATTGACTGTCTCCTATTTGAACTGTATGTCCAGCATTTGCACCTCCCTGATAACGAACAACAACGTCGTATTTTTCACTAAGGAGATCAACAATTTTTCCTTTACCTTCATCGCCCCACTGGCTTCCGACAATTATACTTACGCTCATAACATCTCCAACGGTCTTATTGTGAATTTGTGGTAGGAATAATCAGAGGTAATTCTAAGAAAAAATTTTGTTAGTATACACCCGGTTTCATTAATCAATTATATGAAAAGGGTTATAAATTATTTTTAGAACAACCTCTGTAATTTTTATTTAAAACTATTTACAGCTTCGTCAACTGAGTTAAAGTGTTCAAATATTGTTATTAGTTTAGTAATTACAAGCAAGCTTTCTATTTTTTCAGTAGCGTTGGCAAGTTTTAGAGAACCGTTTCCATTTTTCATGGTTGTGTATCCGCTAATAAGCATTCCTAAACCTGAGCTATTCATAAACTTGCAGTCCGCAAGATCAACTACTACATTTTTTTTATTTTCATCTAATAATTTATGGAGCAGGCTGCTAAATTCCTGTGCTTCTGGACCGCCCATCACATTTCCTTTTAATTCAATGATAACAGCACCGTATTTTTCTGTTGTTTTAATTTTCATGTGTTCTCCTAAAAGTTTTCTAAAATTGTTAACAAACTATCTATAAGTTAATGTTTTTTTATTAAAAAAGGTTATTGCGTATTATCCTTTACAAATAATTATATTGGTGGCTAAGTTATTGAATCCAATGGAAAAAATAAAGTTTTATAGAATTCCATTCAAACATTTTGTTTAATTTTGGTGTCGGAACATTACATAAAAGTTATCGTCTAAAATAATGGATTTACAAAGCGACTGGAAAAGTAACAGACAAGATGAAAACTTACCAGAACAGGATGAAGATTTTATTCTGATCAGAAGTTTTATAAATGGTAACGAATCTACTTTTAGAACTTTGGTGATAAAGCATAAAGAAAAGGTTCGAAATCTTGTCTTTATTACATTAGGTGATACTGCGTATGTAGATGATATTTCCCAGGATGTATTTATCAGTGTTTATCATAAGATTAAAGAGTTCAGGTTCGAGTCCAAATTCACAACCTGGCTATATAGAATAACTGTAAACAAATGCAGAGATTACTTAAGAAAGAAAAAGGTAAGAAGTATCTTCGTACCGATAGGAGATTATGATAGAGAGTACCCTATCGGACCACATTCGGAAAATTATGATATACCGCAACTAGTACAAAACGCAATTGCGAAATTACCCGAGAAATTAAAAGTGCCTTTAGCATTAAGGGATATTGACGGGTTAAGTTATAAAGAAATTGCAGATCAATTGGGCACCGAAGTAGGAACAATTAAATCCAGGATATTCCGTGCACGCGAACATTTAAAGTTTTTGCTGGAGCCATATTACAAAGAATTAAGAGCTTAGATGGAAGAATTCAATAAAAATAAATTTAGTGAATTAACAAAGAAGTATATGCCGTTAGCCGGTATTATTCTTTTAACCTTGCTGCTAATGATCTTTTTTCGTTTTGATAAACGTAATATAAATGGATTGATTGAAGAGGGGAAGAATAATTTAGCAGCATTATATGCTAAGAATCTGAAACCACTTTTTGTGTCAACTGAAATTACTAACGAGGACGTTTTTAATTTTGCAATTTATCAGAGTCTTCCAATCGATAAGGAAAGTAATAAGTTACTGCTTGTATCTAATGAAGGTAAGGATAATCGTGTTTTCGAATTTAAGCCGGCTGCTTATAATCCGTTCACTAACAATTATGAACGGTTTGTAGATTACCTTGAATTAACTTCTGAGCAGAGATTAAAAGTTGACTCTATTTTAGGCACATATAAAAAAGAAATTTATTTATCGGTGCTCAAGAGTGATAAAAATGCAATTGCAATAAATCCGCAGCTAAGCAATTTGCAAAAAGCAGCTCTGGCAGATTTAATTGCGTTTTCGGAAAAAATTAATAAAGATAAAACTCTGCAATTACTCACTTTAGGGGATAATATATTTAATGTAGAACAACTACGTTCCTATGCAGCAACTGCAAAAGAAATTCTTGATAATGAATATATTTTTATTACTCCCGATACGGTGTTCCGTACCGAATTTAAAATTGATACAAGAGGAATAGAAAAGCTTTCTAACATCGATCTGAATAAACACATTGTTGCAAATAATATCAAAGATAATTTTAAGATTGAATTCAAACTTGATAACCATAAGAAGGTTAAAGAAAAAAAGAGAATTAACCCTGAAGCAGAAATTTATCACCACGTAGATTCAAGCATTGTAAAAATAGTTATTCCCTTGCCTAAAATTTCATCCGAGCATTATTCTCAAATTAACGATAGTATAAAGATAAATTTAGAGAAAGCAGCAGATAGATTGAAGATGCTCTCTATCAAGTGGGAAACGGTAACCAATGATTATCAAAAAAGAAGTGATACTAATATTCCAGGATATTCGAAAAGAGGAGAACCGATTCAATTTCACTTTAATTTTGATCCGGGTGCTTTTGCTAAATATGCTGAAAATATTGCAAAAGGAAATTATAAAGATTTAGAAAAATTCGGGATTATATTGGATTCAGCAGCATTACAATTCGGAAAGAATTTTTCTGATTCACTGATAAAAAAAATTAAAAATCCCGATAGAGAAATGCGCAAGAAAAGGGTAGTAAATGCTGCGCCAAAAGAGACTCTAAAATAATTTTATCTATTGGCAACTATTAATTCGTGTTAATGATAAACAACAGCTTAAAAAATATTACGCGTGCCAAAGGTTTAGAAAATGCAATAATAGTGTCAATACTTTTATTTCTATTCAGCTTATTCTTTCCACAGCATGATTCTTTTTTGCTTTTATTGATTAACGAAGTACTTGTATTCTTAGTATTGTACTTTATTCTTTCCTATATCAAGCCGCTTTTGGGAAGTAAAACCGATTCCCCGTTTACACTTGTTTTAAATGCAGGAATTCTTGCCGCACTTGTTTTTTCTATTATCTCAATTTCTGATTCATTATTCGGTTCTTTAGCTGATAAGGATGCCAATCTAAACATAATTTATTCCCTGTTCTCAATTATTCTGATTTTCATCTTTATTGTTGCAGCAATTTATATTCTTGCGTCATTCAGAGAATTATTTTTTCTTAGACAGAAGACAGACCCCGGAATGTATTTTAATACTATGCAGGTTTTCTTTCTCCTAACATTTTTTTCTAGTCTTCTTTTAAAAATTGATCCTGACTTCGATTACCCATATAATTCTTTTTTTGTAGTTTCAATTGTACTTATAAGCTTAAATTCTTTACGCGTTGCTTGGATTGCATTCCTGGTAAAGAAACAAAAGCTTTATTTGTTACTTATCTCAACAATTCTTTCAATCCTTTTCGGATTTAACTTTGGACTTCTTTTAAGTGAAACTAATACTGTACGGCAAATAATCTTTTCATTTTCGCCCGGATTTTATTCTGTACTAAACTTAACAATGATTTACGGAATGATCTATTTCGGTGTAATTTTCTTTACAACTCTATTTCATTTACCTACTGCCGAAGCATTCGATAGAAAAGCACAGGAAGCTTCTTCGTTAATGGACCTTACCAAACTAATTACACAAGTATTCGATTTTAAGGAATTAGCAGAAACTGTTACTACAATTACTGCAAAAGTATGCAATTCATATTCTGCCTGGTTAGTTACTAAAAAAGAAATTGAGTACACATTGAATTCAGTACATCATATTTCTTATGTTGATGCCGATAAGCTTACAAAAATGTTATTGGACAGCGAAGAAAGCGATCTACTAAATGTCCAAACGTTTAGTTATGATACAGTAAGTACAGAATTAAGAAATGAGATGCGGGAATTTAAGATGATTGCAATTGCTCCATTAAAACTGCATGGTGTAATTAACGGATTCTTATTCACGGCACGTCATAAGGATGTGAATTTTGACGAAGACGAAAAGAAATCGCTTCAAGCATTTGCAGATTATGCTACGGTTGCACTCGAAAATGCTAAGCTGTTAGCAGAATCAATAGAAAAAGAACGGCTCGAAAAAGAATTGGATGTTGCAAGAGATATTCAAAGAAAAATTCTTCCAAACCATGTTCCATATTCTAAAAATTTTCAAGCCGCCACTCTATTTGTTCCAGCGTTTGAAGTTGGCGGCGACTATTACGATTTTTTTGAGCTTGAGGGCGAGAAGTTAGGATTTATTGTTGCAGATGTTTCCGGCAAGGGGATTTCTGCTTCCTTTATTATGGCAGAAGTTAAGGGAATTTTTGAATCGCTCTCTAAATTGATATTAAATCCACGCAGTCTTCTTGTATATGTAAATGAAATTTTAAAAAAGAGTCTGGATAAAAAAAGCTTTGTAACGGTTATTTATGGAGTGATTGATAAACAATCCGGGGAATTAAATTTTGCAAGAGCCGGGCATCCTCCTGTTTTGTTATGTTCAGATAATAAAGTAAAAAGATTGCAGCCAAGTGGAATTGGGATTGGTCTAGATTATTCCAGCGGGTTTGTAAATTCATTAAAAGAAATGCAAATTGTATTAAAGAATGATGATATTGTTGCTTTTTATTCTGACGGTATACCGGAAGCAAAGAATGCCAAGCTTGAAGATTTCGGATATGAAAGATTGGAGAAGATTATCCTTCAGAACAAAAATAAAAATTTAGACGAGATTACAAATATACTTATGCACGATTTAGCAATATTCTCTAAAGATCATTGGCAGCATGACGATATTACATTAGTGTTAATTAAGTGGAATAAAAAAAATTAATAACAAACGGAGTATTGAATGGCGGATTTCAATGTAAACTTACGGGGTGTCGGTTCCGTAAGTGTAATTGATGTTAATGGGTATCTTGATGCTCACACCGCACCTGAACTTGAGAATGTATTTAACAAGCTTCTTATTGACAAGCACTACAAAGTGGTAGTCAATTTTAACGATCTAAAATACATCAGCAGCGCAGGTTTAGGAGTTTTTATGGCTTATG
Source organism: Melioribacter roseus (assembly GCA_020724325.1). Classification (GTDB taxonomy): domain Bacteria; phylum Bacteroidota; class Ignavibacteria; order Ignavibacteriales; family Melioribacteraceae; genus DSXH01. The sequence goes on along the minus strand of DYHC01000025.1, from coordinate 1,898 downwards.
TTGAAACTATGCGAGACAACAAGGGAGATATCAAATTTTCTAATATGAAAGAAAATGTTTATAACATTTTTGATCTACTCGGTTTCCCAATTTTATATGAATTTTATAAGGATGAAAAAGAAGCTGTTCAAAAATTTAGCGAGCTGAGTTAATCTTGATTTATCCAAACAAAAAAATGGAAAAGGAACTTGTTGTAAAAAGCACTACCGATAATCTTGCAAAGGTTAGGGACTTTACAAGAAAAACTGCGGAAGAATGCGGATTTACAGAAGATACCCTGGGCAAGATTGTTTTAGCCGTTGATGAAGCTTGCACTAATATTATAAAACATGCTTATAAATATTCCCCTAACGGTGTAATAATTATCTCAATTAAATTTGATAAAGATAGATTTTCAATTTCTATTGTTGATGAAGGCATTCACTTTAACCCCAATAGTGTTCCGGAACCAAACATAGTAGAATATTACAAACAGAAAAAAGTTGGCGGTCTTGGTATTTTTTTAATGAAGAAATTAATGGATGAAGTAAAGTATTCTACTATCTCTGGAAATAAGAACGAAGTAATTTTGGTAAAATATCTTTCTGAATAGGATGCTTACTTCTGATCATAATGCAACCTTAAGAAATTTTTCTGCTCTTGTAGATTTTAGCAATCTAGTTAACTCCAGTCTCGATTTAAATTTTGCACTCAACAATATTCTATTAACCTGTCTTGGAAAATTCCATACTTCAAAAGGTCTGATTGCCCTTTACAGCGAAAGCGGTATTCTGGAAATCAAATCCTCTAAAGGAATTCAAAAAAATATCATTGAACAATTTCCATTAGTAAGTTCGGATAAAATTGAAGAAAGTGAAGCGCTGTTCTGTTTTATAAAAGAGAATAACTTTCCCTTATTTCATTTGATAAAATCATCAGAAGGAATAAAAGGATTAATTTTATTAGGAGCCAGATTAACTAATAAGGAATACGATAAGGAAGATATAGATTTTTTAAAAACTATTTTAAATGTAGGTGCTACAGCAATTGAGAATTCATTAATTGTAGAAAAGCTTAAACTTGTTAACAGAAATCTTGATAATAAAGTGAATCAGCTTAGCTCTCTCTTCGATTTGAGTAAGGAATTCAGCGGAATTTTACAGGTCGAAAAAATTTCTAAACTATTAGTATTCTCTTTAATTGGACAAATGTTTGTCTCAAAGTATGCGATAATTACCTGCAGCAGCGATTCATTCAAAATTCTTGAAAACCGCTTTGATGAATCTCGCCTTACTATTGCGTTAAAAGATTGCTACGCCAATAATTTTACCAAACCTCTCTTAAGAGAAAATTTGATTAATGAGCTGCATCTCTTTTCCGATATTGGTGTTGATCTGATTGTTCCGATGCAAATAAAAAATGTAACAAAGGGATTAATAATTCTTGGTAAAAGAAAAAATGAATTAGAGTATTCAAAATCTGATATTGAATTTGTTTATTCTGTTGGAAGTCTAGCAATAATATCAATTGAGAATGCGCGGCTTTTTAATGAAACTCTTGAGAAGCAACGGCTGGAAAAAGATCTTGAGACAGCGCGCAATATTCAGAAAAATCTGCTTCCTAGTGTAATTCCACAGTTCGGAAATATTGAAATAGCTGCGCATAATATGTCTGCCAAAATGGTTGGCGGCGATTATTACGATGTCGTAAAAATTGATAATGATAAATTACTAATAGCAATAGCAGATGTATCTGGTAAAGGCGTTCCCGCAGCTCTGTTAATGGCAAATCTTCAGGCATTCTTAAAATCAATTTGTAAACAGAACCTTCCGCTATCCGAAGCTACCAATTTGATAAATGACCTAGTTGCAGAAAATACAACCATGGGAAGTTTTATCACTTTTTTCTGGGGGCTATTC
>DYHC01000024.1:13031-13310 GCA_020724325.1 Melioribacter roseus | reverse complement strand
GCTGCCAATCGGATTGGCAATATCCAAAATAATGACGAGAGCAAGCCGTTTATTGTGCGAAAGCACTACTTCAACGCATTATGCTACTTTGCTGATTGTTAAAGCGGAAAGTAATGGCTCGGTAGAAATCTGTAATGCCGGGCACTGTCTGCCGTTGCATATAGGCAGTTCCGGTGTAAAAAAAATTGAATCTAATGGGATGCCAATAGGTATTTTCTGCGAATCGGAATACGGACTAACCTCTTTAAGCTTAGAGAAAGGAGAAATGCTGATATTATA
>DYHC01000024.1:7598-13021 GCA_020724325.1 Melioribacter roseus | reverse complement strand
TGGTTTAACCGAGGCTTCAATGAAAGATGAAATGTTTGGAACCGAACGTCTTGAAAAATTTGCGGGTGAAAACAAGAACTTATCCCCTAAAAGTTTTATTGATAAATTGTTGATTGAGCAAAGTAGCTTTCTAAATGGTTTTCCGCATAACGACGATTTAACCATAATGGCAATTAAGAGAATCTGAATTATTTAGCCGCATTCCAATTAATTTTTATATTTGTACAAATTAATTATGTGAAAACATGTTTAAAGACAATATACTTTCTGAAACACTAAAGGAAAAAATGATAAAACTTGAGGAATATATTAAACATAATATTCCTCTAACCAATTTCATAAATTTTACTATAAAGGAACTTACATATAATTCAATTAGAATTACTGCTCCTTTAAAACCAAACGATAATCATTACGGGACTGTCTTTGGCGGAAGTCTTGCAATACTCGGTATTCTTGCCGGCTGGGGATTGATTCATTTCAATATGACAGAAGAAAATATTAATGGGACTCTTGTAATTAAAGAAGGGACAATGAAATTTTTGCGTCCAGCCCTTTCGGATTTTGAGGCAATTAATCGCTCCCTGCCTACCGAGATTTGGAATGATTTCAAACATGAATTCTTAGAAAAAGGGAGAGCCAAAATCCGAATAAAAACAGAATTGTATTCAAAAGGAAGTTTGGCGGCGGTTCACGAGGGCACTTATGTAATGCTTTCGAAGCCAATATTGGAGAACAGATAGTTAAACAACATCTATTAACTAGAATTATCCTCTTATCAATCACACCTATAATTCATTTGCCAATTGTTTGGTAGAGCGGCATTTTTAATTTGTCTGCGGGAATATTTGTCCGTTTTAATACGTCCGGACAGCCGGGTTAAAGATTGCTATCAAGTATTTAAACCATGCTGCAATTCTATCTGTCAAAATACCGACAGATAAAAAAACATTAAAATTATTCCCCCACACTCCCCTTAATCCGCTCCGCCCTTTTGCGAAGCGGATTATTTTTTTATGCCACGTTTATAATAATCTTGCTTTTAGCCAATTCTAAATGAGAAACATTCCATTAACAGCTACATGTTTTTTCAATTTTAGTTAAATTTAGGCAGCTCTATGAAGAAAAAAATTTAATGTTACAAACTGCTGACAGGTATAAATCCGGAATTACCAATTTTATTAAGCGAATATATCACTTCATATTTAAAACAGATTATACTTCATTTATATTCCTATCAGTTATAACCGGGGCGGTAGTTGGTTTAGCAACTGTCTTATTCCACAATTCAATAGAATTTTTTAATGAATTCTTTTTTGAGCAGACTGCCGGCGGTTTGTATTTTTTAGGAGCTGCGGCAGTAATAGCACTTCCCGCAATTGGAATGTTTATACAAAGCTTAATGATAATTATAGCACCTGATGTAGCTTCCAAAAAAGGTGTTGCAGAAGTAATTAAATCCGTAGCAACACGCGGGGGAAGAATCCCTTTACGAAATACTGTTTTTCATTTTCTGGCGCCGGTAATTAGTATTGGCTCCGGCAACACAATGGGCCCCGAAGCTCCAGCCGCACAACTTGGCGGAGGCGTGGCAAATAAATTAGCTCACCTCTTTAATTTATCCGACTCGCGTAAAAGAGTTTTTACTGCAGCCGGTTCAGGGGCTGCTATTGCTGCTATTTTCAATACTCCATTGGGCGGAATCTTTTTTGCTCTCGAAATTATTCTGCTAAATGAATTTAAGACGGCAACTTTTTCAGCTCTAATACTTGCTACGGTTACTTCAAGTTCTATATCAAGAATTTTCCTCGGCAATAAGTCGGTTTTTATATTTCAAAGTCCTGATGTTGGCGGTTATCAGCATCTATATTTGTATGCATTACTCGGAATTATTGCCGGACTAATTTCTCTTCTGTTTATTCGCTATTCGAATGCATTAGATACATTATTCAATAAAAAAATACTGAAAAAATATCCTCAATGGATAGTAATGACTGCAGTTGGTTTATTGATGGGTGTTTGCGGTTATTATTATAAAGAAATTTTTGGAATAGGATATATAGGAATTAACAATATTCTGGCAAATTTACTTTCGTGGAAGACTGTTTTAGTTTTGCTCGCCCTTAAATTATTTCTTGTTCCGTTAATATTAAACTCGGGTGGATTTGGCGGAGTTTTCGCTCCTTCATTATTTATTGGAGCTTGCCTGGGATATTTGTATGCAGTAGGACTAAATTATTTCTTCGGATTTCAATTTGACACAACCGCATTTATACTTGTATCTATGGGCGCTGTATTAGGAGGCATCAATTCAATTCCAATTTCTGCAATACTGATTATATTCGAAATGACAAAAGATTATTCTTTTATTCTTCCTTTGATGCTTGCTGTAGTTGCCAGCACTATGGTTATGCAGATTTCACTAAAGAAATCCGTTCATGAAAAACACCTTGAGAAACAGGGATATAGACTGGCACAATCCAAAGAAGTTTTACTGTTGAGAACAATAACAGTTCAGCAGGTTATGCACAAGGATATTGTGCTGATTCCGGAAGATACTCCGCTGCCCAAGGTTTTGAGCGCTTTAATAGATAGTAAACACAACACATTCTACACAATAGATAAAGATGGGAATATAGCCGGTAGAATTACTATCTCGGATATAAGACCAATTATAACCGAGTACGAGCATATTAGAGAAGTTCTTGTTGCAAAGGATATTTCTTCTAAGGATATAATAATTGTTTCGGAATCTGATGATCTGGATTATGTAATGAAACTTTTCGAGAACAAGGATTGCGATGAATTCCCCGTTGCAAGCAGTAATAAAATTATAGGAATTATTCGTAGGCAGGATGTAATAGCAGCATATAACAGGGAGAGTATTAAGTACAATGTTGCCGAGGGTTTTGCACGCGAACTTAAAACCATAAGTATTAACAAACTTACCAGGGTAATTGAGGGCTACTCGATTGTTGAAAAAACTACGCCCAGGCAATTTATTGGCAGAAAAATTTCAGAAATTAAACTTAGAAATAAATACGGTCTGGAAATATTAATGATAAAACAGAAAAGTACACCTTTTAGCGGCAATGAGACTGAACAGGCAAATTACATTATTCCCGATCCGCAATATATTATTGGTGAAGATGATATATTAATTTTATTTGGTGCCAATGAAAAAATAGCTCTAACGGAATCCTGGTAAATAAATTGTACAATAACATGAAGCGAAATGAAATTTTAGCTGAAGAATTTTACAACACAATTTTTGGAGAGCCATGGTATGGTTCATCGGTTAAAAAAATTCTAGAATCAGCAAATCTGAATAAATCGAAGAAGCGGGTTTCAACTTCCATACATTCTATGGAAGAGATACTTCTACACATGTGTGCATGGACAGAAGAAGTTAACAACCGGTTATGCGGCGCCGAACCTAAAGAACCCGAAATTGGTGACTGGCCCGAACCATCGGATTATAAGGATCTCGATTGGAACGGTTTGGTTGATAAGTTTCTCGATGATTCGATGAAGATTATTAATTCAATCAAAATTTTTCCTGAATCTAAATTAGATAATACGGTTGGAACGGATAGAAATTTGCCGCTCGGTACAGGAATTACGTTTAACTCTATGATACTTGGTCTAATTCAGCATAATGTGTACCACTCGGCTCAGATCTCTTTCATTCATAAAGCTATGATCAAAAAATAAATTCCCTAAAAGATTATTGAATTGTAACAAGCTTTACAATAATTTTTATTTATAATCCGTTAACGGTCTATAGACTGTTAATTCAACCAGAACCAATATTTGGAGGGTAAGTGGAAAAAGTAAAATTTGTTTTGTCGTTTATAATCTTTCTCCTTTCTGCATCAACAAATTTTTCTCAATTGGATCAGAATTTAATTAAAGAAGGAGCACCCAAGGTCTACATCGACTGCAGTCGGTGCGATGTTAATTATATTAAAGAACAGATTCAGATTGTTAATTATGTTAACGATAGAATTGATTCCGATGTGCACGTTCTTTTTGTATCGCAACGTACCGGCGCATTAGGAACTGAATATTCGCTTTTTTTTATCGGGCAGAACCAGTTCAATGGAATCAATGATACAATAAAATTTGCAACAGACCAGACAGATTCGGATGACAAAGTACGCGAGAAAACTGTAAATGCACTAAAGATAGGGTTGGTCAGGTACATTGGTAAATCCAGGGTTGCCGACCAGATGACAATATCATTTGCAAAGCTGAAACAACAAACAGAAAAACCGAAAGACGATTGGGATTTCTGGTTTTTTAAGGCAAGCTTGAACATCAATATTAATGGCGAGGAAAAAAGCAATTATAACTGGCTAAACGGATCATTCAGCGCAAACAGGGTTACAGACGACTTAAAAATAAATATGCGGTTCTCAAATTCATATACCGAAAATAATTTCAAATTTTTTGATGGAACCGTTGATGTTAGTATTAAAAGCGTGTCTAGGAATCAAAGCTTTGATGGCTCTGCATACTTCTCGATCAATAATCACTGGTCATGGGGGTTTAATGCATATCTATTCAGGTCTACTTATTCCAACATTTCATTAAGCGCATATATTGCCCCGGCAGTTGAGTATAATGTTTTTCCATATTCGGAATCTAATCAGAGACAGTTAAGAATAAATTATCGGATATCACCTACATACAACAGCTATTTTGAAGAAACAATATTTCTTAAGACAAAAGAGTCTTTGGTCAGCCAGCAGTTATCTTCTACATTGTCAATCATTGAACCGTGGGGAAGTACAAGTTTGACTTTAACCGGAGCAAATTATTTTCATGATATGAGCAAATACGAACTGGAATTATTTGGAAGCATATCGTGGAAAATTGTAAAAGGATTATCATTCAGCGTCTATGGAGGTTATTCAAAGATAAGAAATCAAATCTCACTGCCAAGAGGCAGTGCTTCACTAGAAGAAGTTCTTTTACAACGCCGTCAGTTAGAAACCGGATATTCATACTGGGGAGGAATAGGACTATCATATTCATTCGGTTCAATTTATAATAATATAGTTAACCCAAGGTTTGGTAACAGCGGCGGGGGCTCTACAATTATAATTTCGAATTGACCGAAAATAAAATATTATAGAGGTTGTATCAAAAGTAAAATTATTAAACAACAGCACACTCATAATCCGCCAGCAAACGGCGGACAAGCCCGCCAGCAACCGGCGGACAAGTCCGCCAGAAAAAGAGAGCGGCTAAAAAGTAATAGTCAATTTTATAATCTGCGAAAATCAGTTTAATCTGCATAATCAGCGGGCTATTTTATTATTAAAAATTACTTTTTAGTCACTCTCAGCAAACGGCGGACAGACTCTAATTTCAGCCGGTGTAAACAGATTTTTTGTTTGTGCAATTACTTATGAGGC
>DYHC01000024.1:0-7588 GCA_020724325.1 Melioribacter roseus | reverse complement strand
CAGCTTCTTTTTTGTTAATGAAGTCTATTAGTATTTTGCATCATTAAATTTTTAAAATAATTTTAATTATATACTATGAAAAAAATCATTGTAACTCTTACACTAACTGTTTTTCTTGCCACATCAATAACGATAAATTCACAAAACCCTGTTAAGAATGGCGCGCCAAACGTTTTTTTTTGATTGCAGCTGCGACTTGAATTATGTAAGAGAGCAAATACCGGTCGTTAATTATGTGAATGACAGAACCGAAGCAGATTTGCACATACTCTTTACGGACCAGAGAACCGGCTCCGGCGGTAGAGAATATTTACTTCTTTTCGTTGGACAAAGAACCTTTGCCGGCATGAATGATACAATAAGATATAATACGAATCAGATTGATTCTGAAGATCAACGCAGAACCAAAATGGTTGATGCATTGAAAGCAGGACTTTCGAAATATATTTTTAAATCCCCCGTTGCAGATAGAATGAAAATTACATACACGGATGGAAACGATGATGATAACTTATCTGGAAATACGGATGATGATTGGGATTCCTGGATTTTTAGGACTGGTTTAAACACTTCGCTTAGCGGTCAGCAGACAGCAAAACATGGAAACATCGGTAGTTCTATTTCTATCAGCCGTGTTACAGAAGAATCGAAAATTTATTTATATGCTGCGTTTAGTTATAGCGAGAGCAATTATGATTATGGCGATACAAAAATTAATAGTATTTCGAGACGGCAAAACATTTCGGCTTCATACATCGGATCAATCAGCGGCAGCTGGTCGTGGGGATTATGGTCGTCTCTCACAAAATCAACTTATAGTAATTTAAACCTTGCATTTAGTATAGCTCCGGGGGTTGAATTTAATTTCTTCCCTTACTCCGAAGCCAACCAGAGACAATTCCGCGTTGAATATAGAGTTAATCTGAATTACAATAAGTATACGCTTGAAACAATTTATTTTAAGATGCAAGAGAATTTGTTCAGTCATTTATTACGGTTTTCATTCGAAGTAATAGAACCGTGGGGAAATGCCGGATTCCGGCTAAGTGGTTCAAACTATCTTCACAACTTTGACCTCTATTCGTTAAGTACAGATGGCTTTATTTCTGTTCGATTACTTAAAGGATTTTCGCTTGATCTTAAGGGCGGATACTCAAAAATTAATAATCAATTAGCGCTGCCACGCGGACAGGCATCGATTGATGAAGTTCTTCTGGCTAGAAAAGAAATTGCTACTCAGTTTTCGTATAATTTTGGGATAGGGGTTTCTTACTCGTTCGGGTCTATTTATAACAATGCCGTTAATCCGCGGTTTGGTGATTAATAGAAGAATTAATTTTTTCCGGTAAAGAATAAATTCTCTAATTTTCAAAACGGCTTTTCAACTTTTCCATATTGTACTTTTTTAATAACTTTTTTACTTTTTCTATGGAAATTGATTCTACCGTTCTTCCGCTAAAACCGGTTGTTGTTGCTGCTGCAAAGAGAGAGTTATAAATAGCTTCCTGAGTTGCCTCTTCAACCGCCTGAAATAGAGTTGACATAGCATTATTATCAATTAGAAAATGTATTTCATTTTTTTGATTTACCGGCTCATGCGGAATTTTATATGCCGTTGAAAAAGCAATGGCATAATCTCCTGAACCGTTAGACATTACGGTTGTTGTTCGTCCCATTCCAATAACAGAACGTTTCGCCAGACGTTTCAGGTTTAAGGATGAGAGAGGGGCGTCGGTTGCTATTACTATCATACACGAACCATCTTCTTTCCTATCTACCTTTTCATGTTTAACTTCCTTTGTGTATGGAATTCCGTTTATAATTAATTCTCTCCCAAAATTTGTTTGGACAAGTACTCCTACTGTATAAGACTTGCTGCCAATAGCAGCTAACCTGGAGGATGTTCCTATGCCGCCTTTCAATCCGAATGCAACCGTTCCAGTTCCGGCACCTACAGACCCTTCATCAATTACTCCGGATTTCGCCGTTTTAATTGCATCTATTACATCCTGCTCGGTTACGTGCATCCCGCGTATGTCATTCAAATAACCATCGTTAGTTTCACCAGCTACTGCATTAACAGAACGCAGATCGGTATTTCCATCCAGACTTATTAAATATTTAACTGTTGCTTTTACAGCTTCGCCAATGCTTAAAGTGTTGGTAAGTATTATCGGTGTTTCAATGTTTCCTAATTCTTCAACCTGAGTAAAACCGGCAAGCTTTCCGAATCCATTAAACACATAAATTGCCGCCGGTACTTTTTCTTTGAAAATATTTCCTTCATGCGGAATAATTGCAGTTACACCGGTTCTAATATTATCTTCTCGGATTAATGTTTTATGTCCCACAAGTACACCTGATACATCAGTTATTGAATTTAACAGCCCTTTGGGCATGGTTCCTACATCAATTCCGATATCTTCAGCACGCTGCGCTCTATTCTTCTCCTGTGAAAAAATTATGTTTGAAAAAATTACAACAGCCAGAATAAAATAAGTTGTTTTCATTTTTATTCCGTTTTATATTGATAAAAAATCTTTGTTGAAAAGAAGGAATAATAATCTTATGTTGACAGCAAATCTAACTAAATGAATCTATTTTTTCGAATTTCAATAAAGCTAAATACGATGACAGTAAAAGAAATTTTAACATCGTTAAAGAAAAGCGGAAGCGAACGCAACCGCGAGGGAATGAAACGGTTTGGAATTAACGTTGATAAAGCGTTTGGTATTAATGTACCTGTTATGAGAATTCTTGCAAAGAGAATTGGTAAGAATCATGAACTTGCACTGAAGTTATGGGAAAGCGGTTACCATGAAGCGCGTCATGTTGCTGCTATGATTGCTAATCCAAAACTCGTTACAAAATCATTAATGAACAAATGGATTAAGGATTTTAATTCTTGGGATCTTGTTGATGGAACGTGTTCCAATCTCTTCCGTAAATCCGAATATGCTTATGAAATGATTCCTGTTTGGGCTAAGAGGTCGAAGGAATTTGAACGCCGTACCGCATTTTCTATGATTGCATACCTTGCAGTTCATGATAAGAAAAAACCCGACGAAGAGTTTCTGCAATTTTTACACCTTATCATAAAATATTCAACCGACGAAAGAAATTTTGTGAAGAAAGCTGTTAACTGGGCGTTAAGGCAAATTGGTAAACGTTCTTTATTTCTTAGAGAACAAGCAATAAAAGTTGCAGAAGAAATTAAGAATATCGATTCTAAATCTGCACGCTGGATAGCGAATGATGCATTGAGAGAATTGGGGAGACGTAAACCTTGAAGGGCAGGTATTGTTATGTATTTCTGCATAACCTTCAAGGTTGTTGATTCTTCAGTAATACCGACTGTGTCGGTATTACTTCAGAATGACAATTCTTCGTAGCTTCGCATCTCAGAATGACAGAGCAGAAAGTGCACTGTCATTCTGAGCCGAACGAAGTGAGGCGAAGAATCTATGCGTAGAGTCTTCGTCTCCCGACAAGTCGGGACCCTTCGAAATAACATTACTGAATTTTTCAGAAGTCGATTATATATAGCTACAAAAGGGAAGTGCTGATTGCCGATATAAGTTTTTCTAAATAAAAGTGTTTATTTCGATTATAGATTTTGGCAGAAGCGTTTTACGATATTCGATACACTTGAAAACAATAGGTTGTATTAAGCCTGTAGCTTAAAAAAAGTGAAATAGAAAGCCGGTGTTCACATCCATCTTCTGAATAGTAAAAATCATTTGATCAGTTTCCAAAGTGCGATTGAATTGTCCCGGGTAATAAAGCATCCGTTTCAAAGTCGCAAAAGTAATTGGAAAACATTATAAAGCGCGGTTTAAACGGTTCTCACCAAACAGCACAGATTTTCAATTACTTGTTTTGCAACATGCAGGTTATAACTTCAGCTTTCAACCTCAAGCTCAACAAGTTTTGATGATACGCCGGGAAGCACAGATACTTTTCTTGTAAGTTCGCGGTTCTCTTCATCTGTTCCGCATATTTCAAGAATTAATAAGCCGGTATCCGAACAGTTTTCGAGAACTCCATCATGCAATCCCAAACGTGTTTTTATTGTGCATCCCCATCCGGTTAGGATTTGCTGAACCTTAACAGCCGATTCCTTTCTGTTGCCAATTAGAATTAAAAGAATAGATTTTTTCATATCAACCTAAAACAAATTAAAGTGGTACAGAAAAATAAGTAAAAAATCCCTAAATCCGAAATTATTGACTACAGGGAAATATTTATTGAATAACAATAAATATTATTTGACAAAAGGGAAATAATTAATTATGTTATTTCCGTAAATTCGTCACTAAACCATGAGGGCTTCAAATGAAATCATTCAAAGAAAACTGGACGGTAAAAACAATTTATGCGTATCTGGATCTATTTTTAAAACTTTTTCCACTTGTAATCTTAACTTTTATTGTGCCGCCGGCAATATTATTACTGGGCTTTGGAGAAGTAAAATTAACCGAGTTAGATTTATTCAACTTGTTAAATGTTAATGAACATTTTACGCATTCCGAAAAAGTTCTATTGTTCGTTTACTTAATTGTAGTAAATCTGATTATACTTTCGTGTATGTATCTTATTCTAAAAAAACTTGCAATTTTTATGAAGAACGTATTTGAAAATAATCCGTTCATAGAAGAAAACGGGAATCATCTTAAATACGTTGGCAAAGCTATTATAATACTTACAGTTATTTTTCATATTTCAAAAATAATAAGCTCGCCTGATTTCATTGCCAGCATATCGATGACTGTTAATATACTTTTTAAACTATCCTTGCTTCTCTCAATAGTTTTTAGTCCGTATTTAATCGTAGGTCTTTTTGTTTTTGTTATGGGAGAAATAATTCTTACTGCAGCAAAGCTTAAAGAAGATAACGATCTTACCGTTTAAGGTGAAAAAATGATTAGAATAAATCTAGATGTAATGATGGCAAAACGCAAAATGAGTTTAACCGAACTAGCCGAAAAGGTAAATATAACAATGGCAAACCTTTCGGTATTAAAGACCGAGAAAGCAAAGGCAATCCGCTTCTCAACGTTAGATGCAATATGTAAAGCGCTCGATTGCCAGCCGGGAGATATATTAGAATATTTAGCAGATAAAAAAAAATAAATTGAAATTTGATTTATAAAAGATTAGGTTGGAAACTAAATAAGGAAAATGTTCTGGAAAAACATGAAATATTTCTGTCTCGCTAATAAACCATAGTCTTATAAAACCGCGGGGGTAAAATGAAATCCTACATCTTTGCGTTATTAATTGTACTTATAATCTCCTCTTTCAATTTGGCTCAAAACAAATCAGATAAGTTCAGTTTAATAGGAACCGTTGTTGATTCCAAAAGCAACGAACCTCTTGCGGGTGTTTCGGTTTTAGTTCTATCGAGAGAAACCGGCAGCCAGATTGCAGGTGCGGCTACTGATAACAAAGGAAATTTTACTATTGAAAAAATTTCTGAAGATAATGTCAAAGTTAGATTTTCTATGGTTGGTTATCAGTCGCAGTTGATTGACTCGGTCGATATTTCAAAATCGTCCCGCATTGGATTAATAAAGCTGATCGGAACTACAATCGATCTTCCTGAAATTGTAGTAAAATCAATTAAGCCGGTTATTGAATTTTATGCAGACCGTCAGGTAATAAACATGGATCGTCTTCCCGGAAACGCCGGCTCGGTAACAGACGCGCTTAAAAATTCCGGTCTTGTTGAGGTTGAACCCGCTACAAACAAAATTACGGTTAGAGGGCAGCCGATAAAAATTAAAATGGACGGACATGAATATAATATGCCGGCAGAAATGCTTGCGCAGTTACCAGCTGCAATGATTGACCAAGTTGAAGTTATATTAGCGCCCGGCGCAAAAGAGAGTGCCGAGGGCGGAACTTATATTCTTAACCTTATTACAAAAAGAGAAACTTTCACCAATTCGAGCGGAATGTTTAACCTAAGTTCTTCATCAAACAAAAATAGTTTTGGCGGCGCCTACCTTAATTATAAGGTTGATAAATTTAATTTCTTTGGACAAGCTTATGGAAGCTATTTCGCAATGGAAAATTTTAATGAGTCCGAAAGATATGTGTATACTAGTCCTAATATGTATTATCAGAAAACAATAGGCGATGGAAAAAATACATTTTATTCCGGTTACATCAAATTAGGATTTGATTATGATTTTGATCAGAATAATTCGATTACATTCTTTACTACTTATAATGGGTATAATTATAATTCTTTGAGCAATGGATACTCTATTGTAAATAATCAAAATAGTATTTTCCAATACAGTTATAACAGAATCGGCAATAATGAAGGAACAAATAACAGTCTATCGTTCTATGGATTTTATAAAAGGAAGTTTGCATCTAAAGGGAATGAGCTAACAGTTGATGCTATGCTAACATTGTTTGGTAATCCTACAAACTCGGATATGAATTTAAAGTACAGTAATAGAATAAATTCTCCTCAGCTTCAGAAAAGTAACACAGATGTTAATGCAAAAACATTAATCCTTAAAGCCGATTATGTTCTGCCAATTAAGACTAACAAACTGGAAGCCGGATACAACCTGACATACAGAACAAGAACAAATGATTACACAGTTCAGAATTATATGTATCAATTCCGCAGTTGGAAAGATAGTCTTAACCTAAGCAACGAGTTCCGTTATAACGAAATAATCAATGCTCTTTATGCAGCTTATGCACATAAGTTGGGCGACGTTGACGTTAAACTGGGATTGAGAAGTGAAAACTTGAATACAAAGGGTAATCAGATAACGCAAAAAATTGAGTTCGCAGAAAACTTTTTAAGCTTCTTCCCAAATCTTAATGTAAGCTACAAAATAAGTGATCTTTTCCAACTCTCATTTAATGCATTTAGAAGGGTAACATATCCGCAGATATTTTATATCAATCCGTTCAGACAATACAACGGACCAAATTCGTTCTTTGCCGGTAATCCTAAACTAAAACCGACGTACCTTAATTCTTATGCAATAAATCTTTCCCAATACTTAAGCGTGTTCTATAATTATACTACCGGAAGTTTTACTTCTGCTATGGCAACAGAGAATGATACTATTATTGTCTCAACTTTCCTTAATCTAAACAGCGAAAAAGCTTACGGCATTAATCTAACATTGCCTTATTATAATTCTCCAATGATGCCGTTTAAGCTTCCGGATTTTATAAACTCATTTTATGTTTCTTTTAACTACCGTTATGCTAAACAATCAGGGCAATACCTTGCAGAGGATTTATCCTTAACCAACAAAACTTATACTCTTAATGCTAATCTTGGTTTAAAACTATGGTATGATATTGATGCAAGCATTTCGTTTTTCTATTTGCCCAAAATTGAAAACAGACGCACTGTGAGAAGCGAAATGAAAAACCTCTCATTATATCTTAACAAAATGTTTATGGATAGAAAATTGCGCGTTTATATTCTGGTTAATGATATTCTTAAAGGACAAAAGGGCAACAATGAAATGATAGGCGGAAACTACTATACAAGAAATTATTACGAGATGCGTAACAGCAGAAGTATAGGCATTGGAATTTCGTA
>DYHC01000023.1:5376-13400 GCA_020724325.1 Melioribacter roseus | reverse complement strand
CCGGCTTCTATGTGAGAGACTACTACAAGATTTGTAAACAAATTAAGCGCCCGTCCCATTACTTCTTTCATAGATACAATTAATTCCTTAATCGATTCATAATCATTATTCGCAATGCAATCATCAATTATTTCTGAATAACCTATTATCCCGTTGTAAGGAGTTCTGATTTCGTGAGAAATATTTGCAAGGAAATCAGACTTCATTTTGTTTAGCTGCAATTCCTTTTGGTAATTTTTCTCAAGCTGTTCCCGGTATTTATTTTCTTCGGTAACGTCTTTCATTGTTACTATGTAAATTATGCTTTCCGGGTCATTTGAAACAGAGAATGTAACTATACATTTGTATACTCTTTCCAGATTATGAGTATAGTTAAATTCTGCAATGTTTCTGCCGGTAGATTTTATTTCTTCAAGTGATTTGCAGATAGCGCTTGTTAAGGAATTGTTTAAAAAACTCTGAACCGGTAATAAGGTTAAATGATGTTTGTCTAATTGAAATAATTTACAAAAATTATCGTTAGCGTTTTCAAAAAGTAGTTTGGAACCCGAGGGTTTTAGTATCAATAGTAAATCGGAAATGTTTTCAATAATAAGTTTCTGCCGCTTTTCCGAATTTTCTATAATCTTAGTTTGGCTTATATGTTCGGTTAGGTTTGTTGCGCTAAGAATGAGGAAGACATCTAATCCATCATCTAGAACAAAAGGATTAATTGTAAATTCCCAATACTCAATATTACCTTTTCCCTTTATCGAAATTACCTTTTTCCATGAAAGATTATTTTCCACAGCAAACTTAAATTCTTCGAATAGATCGAACTGAAGAAATTCATAAAACAGCTCTTGAATCGTAAGATTATAAAGAGTATCAAATTCCTTAGAAAATACCTCTTCGAATGAATGAGTTAAGTAAACAATTCTTTTATCGGCATTTGTAATAAGAATGGGAACCCTTCCGTGATCTAATGCATTGTGAAGCGCATTTATTTTTCGTTCTACCACACGACGGTTTTCAAGAGACTCAACCGAAACAAATAATAATTCATTAGATTCAATAAATACCCTTTCCAGTATTACCTGATGCAGAAGATTTTCCGGTTTGCCTGGCAGATTGATGCTGATTTCTGAAGTAAGGTTCAAATACTTTTTTTCTACAAATCCCTTTATCAAATATAAAAGCTCGGAATTTGGATTTAACCTGTGCAGAGTATCATTTACATTAAGAAAAAAATATTTGGTGAAAGTTTCATTACAAAAGAGAATATCCAGATTAGGATTAATAATTACAACAGCCCTATTAGTAGGCAGTTCTTTATAAGCGCCAAACACAGAGGATGTTTTAGCAATATTATTACTATAATCGAACCAATTTCGCATCTAATTTTCTATTCAATTTGAATACTCTTGATGGTTACACTACCGCCATCAAAAGCATTTTGGTTCAGAGACTTAAATGAGATATATTTTTCTAAAAATTTTATGAAACAGTTGTTTATTGAATTTAATTCATTCGTTACTTCTTTTCTGAAATCATAAAAAAGTGTTTCAATAATACTGGCATCTGTAATAGAACTTTCTTTTTTATACTTGGGTGATTCGAATAAAGAAAAAAATCTGTTTAGAGTGTTGAGTTTAATGTCGCTTACAATATTTTCATTAACCGATTTTACAGGTGC
This sequence comes from Melioribacter roseus, assembly GCA_020724325.1. Taxonomy (GTDB): domain Bacteria; phylum Bacteroidota; class Ignavibacteria; order Ignavibacteriales; family Melioribacteraceae; genus DSXH01. Next base: position 11,725 of record DYHC01000023.1, on the reverse strand, counting down.
TGATAAGAAAAGGTTTACAATTACATCCGAAGTAAATCTCTTTAGTTTTTTTATAATCTTATAATCAATTTTGGGCTGCTGCTTAAGTTCATAAACAAATATTGTTGCTTCAAAATCAATTTCATCTAGCTCAAAACAAATTTGAATTTTTTCCGCGTCCTTGTTCAGCTTTTTCATTTTCCAGCCGAGACTTGTAAGAAGTGATGTAGCTGGAGAAATATAGAGAGTATCGCTAGCGGAATTAATAGAAAATTGATATCCGCTAACTTTCTTGTAGTACTTTGGATTACCTGTTGCTTTTTTGTAATCCGATCCGGGGTTAATATTTACAACTTTTTTTAACATTACTTCTCCTCCCTCTATTATCGAAGGAAAAGAGAAGTTTTTTACCCTATTCGGTTTTCAGCATACGATTATTATCTATATACTCTACCAGTTGAGGATTTTGGAGATGAATTAATTCTTGAACAAATTTGCTTATTCTTTCAGTAGATTCTTTAATTATCTTAAGATCTTCCGATATTTTAGCAGCTTCCGAATTACTAAGTTCATTTTCAATCCCTTTAATGGAAAGCGAAAGGCTGCTAAGAGGGTTATTAATTTTATGCCCTATAGTACAAGCCATTTCAACAACAGCTTTACTATGTTCAATATTTCTAAGCTCACTCTGAAGATTAAAAATTCTTACACCGGATCTAATGCGGGCAAGTAACTCCTGATTTTCGATTGGTTTTACAAGGAAATCATCCGCGCCAATATCCAATCCCATTACCCTGTCTTTTAATGATGATCTTGCGGTTAATATGATATAGTAAATTGACTTATATCTTTCATCGCTTTTAAGGATATTACACAGAGCAATTCCATCAAGAACCGGCATTGTCCAATCTGCAAGAATTACTTTTGGGTCGAATCTTTTCAGAACTTCCAAAGCTTCCTCACCATTAACCGCCATTTCAGCCTGATAATTATTTCTTGTCAATAATTTTTCTAGGATAAAACGGGTATCTTTTTCATCTTCAACAACAAGCACTTTATCTTTTAATTCTGCCATAAGAGGTTATCTACCTTTTCTATTAGTTTATCGAAATTAACAATTGGTTTTAGCATATAATCATCTGCATACCCATCCTTAAGTAATTCATCAGCAAAGTAATTTGTAGAATATGCCGTTATTACCAGAATTGGTATTCTTAATTTATAAAAATTTTGTTTAACATACCGTGCAAGTTCAACCCCGTCTATTGCTTTTGAATTGAGGAAAGTATTTTTAAGATTGAGGTCAACAATTAAAAGATTAATTTCGCCGCTTAAAATAAGTTTAATAATTTCTTCACCGTTTTCGGTAATTAGGCAATTGTATCCCAGGCGTTTAAAAAGCACTTTATAAAATTCCTGAAGCATTGGGTCATCTTCAACTATCAATATTTTTTTATCGTTATTCACTTTTATTATATTTAACAGTAATGCTGATTCTTCTATTTAAAAAGCTGAATGGATCGTTTGGGTCTCTCAATTGAGTATCTGCAAAACCTCTAACCTCATCAATTTGTCTTTCTGAAACACCGCCAGATACAAGAGCTCTTTTAGCAGAATTTGCACGGTCGGAGCTTAATTCGAAATTAGAATATCCGCTTCCATCATTTCTGTACTGCCTGGCATCGGTATGACCTTCAACTATTATTTTATTCGGCAGTTTAGAAAGTTCTTTCCCAACTGTTTGAATTAGTTTTTTCGCAATACTTTTCAATTCGGAAGTACCGACTTCAAAAAAAACATCCTTATCAGAATCGATAAGTTCAATCCTCAAACCTTCCTTAACAATTTCTACTTTAACCTGTTCGGATATATTCATTAAATCTGTGTCTTTGCGTAAATCCTCTTTAAGTTTCTGACCCATCTTTTCAAATTCTGCACGCTCTTCTTCCTGTCTTTTAATATCTTCTTCAATATTAAGATCGATTAATTGGGAGTTTTTCCCATCAAGAAGATTCTGCCCTTTAGTTGAAAACCCGACAGGATCTTTAAAGTATCCGGCAACAGCTTCTTTAACTTCATCATTCTGCCCGAGTACCCAAAGTACAATAAAGAGCGCCATCATAGCGGTAACAAAATCTGCATAGGCAACTTTCCAAGCTCCGCCATGGTGCCCGCCATTAACTTTTTTAATTTTTTTTATTATAGGCGCCTGGTCTAATTGCACTTTACCGGCAGAATTATTATTTGACTGCTGATCCGCCATTTATTTTTTTCCTCTCAGAGCAGTTTCAAGTTCTTCAAATGTTGGGCGCTCGTCAGAGAAAATAACACGCCGTGCCATTTCTGCAGCAACAAGAGGCGGATTACCTTTTGCAAATCCAAGAATAAATGCTTTGATTATTTGAAGGTCCTGAACTTTTTCTTCTACAATATGATGTAAATTGCTGGCAATAGGATTAACAAACCCATAGCTTAAGAGCACGCCGAGGAAAGTACCTACCAACGCCGCAGCTACGTGCTTACCAACAGCTTAGGCACCCTGGTTAATGGAAGCCATTGTTACAATTATACCAAGTACTGCAGCTACAATTCCAAGTCCCGGTAATGCATCGCCAACTTTGCCTATAGTTTCAGAAATTGGTCTGTTCTCTGTAACAAAAGTTTCAATTTCTGTATCCATCAGGTTTTCCATATCATGCGGCGGAACAGAACCGGCAAGCATTACTTTCATTGTATCGCAGAAAAAGTTCTTTCTTAGTTCGTCGTGAATTAGCATCTTACTTTTATTGAGGATTTCGCTTTCATCTGGTTTCTCTATATGTTTTTCAATTGTTAACAAACCTTCTCTTTGTGCTGTAAGAAAAAGTGTATTAATTGCCTTCAGCATTTCAATATAATCTGCTTTGGTACTTCTATGACTTTTGAAAATCTGTTTAATTTGGGACACGATCTTTTTAATTAAAGAAGCCGGGGAAGAGATTAACAAACTGCCAATGGCAGCACCGCCAATAGTAACAAACTCGGAAATCTGAATTAAGAGAAGCAGATTTCCGCCAGCCATAGTGAATCCAGCTATAACTCCAACTACAACAACCAAAATCCCTATAATAGCATACATTTCTTACCTATTTGGAATTTAGAATTTCCAGGACTTCAAATTCATTATTTAGTAATTCGCATTGATTTTCAATTTCCTTCCAGTCAATATCAACGCGTGTAAGTATTAATTCAATCACTTTGCATAGTTCAGATATTTTATTAAATCCAATCATTCCGCTGGAACCTTTTAGTTCGTGAACAATAGTGAGTAAAAGATCTACATTACGAAAAACCAATGCTTCTTTAATTGTACCTTTTTTTTGAGGTAAAGAGTTGAAAAAATATTTTTTCAACTGGTTTGTAATTTCTTCTTTTTCAATGTCGGTTAAGAAGCGCGCCCTTTTTGCATTGTGAAGAAAATCTTTACCCAATACATCGTTTATCGATCTAATTAAAACCTCCTTGCTCAAAGGTTTAGATAATACTTTAACCGCACCGGATTGCATTGCAGCAATAACATTATTCTTATCCGTGTGTCCGCTGATAACAATTACAGGAATATTTTTTAAGCCGTCCAGAATTCTAATTACTTTTAACATTCTAAGTCCATCCAGGTTAGGCATCATCAAATCCAAAAAGATCAATTTAGGTTTATGTTCAATCGCTTTCTGAATCCCTTCCAGTCCATCATTACATGTAATTACTTCCAGATCGTATTCGCTTAAAAAATTCTTTAAAGAAGTTCTAATAATATCGGAATCGTCTATTACAAGGATTGTAATCTTTTCACTAAAGTAATCGGACATTACAGAACCTTCTTAATTTTGTATTTGGATAAATCAACATTAGGACTTAAGATTGAATGCGAAGCATTTATAGTATTTTGTTTTACTTTATCATACACTTCACCCCGATAAATTTGGATTTTTGGCGGGGCATCAATTCCAATCTTTATTTGATTATCGGAAATCGACACTATTTTTATAGTAATATCTGTACCGATTCTTATCTCTTCTTCAATTTTTCTTGATAGTATTAACATGACTTTACTCGGCAAATAAATTATAGTAAAGGGAATAATTTTCTTTATCAAAGATGGTCTGGTAAGCCGTTTTTTGATTTTGATTAATAAAAACCGGCGCTCTCATGTTGATTGTTACTTTAAGCGGATCCGGGTTAAGCGTAACAATTCCGAATGCTTCATGATTATCTGCCTGAGGATAATTTTCATCTATTGCTCTAAGACCAAATAAGGCAAAGGCGATTTCCGGTTTATCAATTGAATTAAGCCAGAAGAAAACGCTATCATCGGGTTTAATAAATACAAATTGTTTCAAGTCCTCGAAACCGAAAGGACCTACTTTGAATTTAATTACGATATCATCGGGAAATTCAATTTCACCGAATTTTTTTGTTAAGATTTTCATTGTAATCACTTTTTTAGTATAACAATATCTACTCTTCTATTTAACGCCCTGGAGCCGGGCGAATCATTAGAAGCAATCGGTCTATATTCTGCATAACCAACTACAGAAACTTTATCTGGTGAAATTCCTTCGTGTTGAATTAAATAGTACCCTGTACTCAATGCTCTATCCACGGAAAGATGCCAGTTTGAAGGATATAACGTGGTATTAATAGGTACATTATCCGTATGCCCTTCAATTCGTATATCATTTGGCAAAGTTTTTATTACTTCTGCAATTCTGCTAAGAACAGTTTTTGATGTTTCATTTAATGCAGCATTACCGGGTGGAAACAAAATATCATCCAGAATATGAATTGTAACACCGCGTTCGTTTTGTTCCAAACGGATAGAATTTCCATAATTATATTGTTCCACAAGCCTGTATAGATCTTCTGCAAGTTTATCGCTTGGTCTCGGAATAATATTAGTGGTTGTAGAACTTAATACGGAACCTGCCTTTTCACTTCCAAAAATACTTCCCAGAGCAGAGACAACACCTTTATATTTATTTACATCGATGTTGCTCATCGCGTATAATATGATAAACAGCCCCAGCAAAAGGGTTATTAAATCGGCATAAGTAATTAAGTACCGATCTTTTTCGTTATCCTCGTGAAATGGAGTTTCTTCAGAGTCTACGGATTTAGTTTTCTTAACTGAACCTTTTGCGGAAGCATTCCTAACAAACGGGCTTTCATAACCGACGGAATCTCGCCGCTCTGAAGTGTTAGTACTCCCTCCAATGAAATCTCCATTAGATTCTTTTCTTCTAAATGACATTTTTTTAACCTGTCTCCAATAGGTAACCAGATAATATTTGCGCTAAAAACTCCCCACAAAGTAGCAATAAATGCAGTAGCTATATTTTTGATTAATGAATTTGGGTCTGCACCGGCATTTGCTAAAGTCATTATTAAACCCATTACAGTTCCAATAATTCCCATAGTAGGAGCGTAGCCGCCCATTTTTGTAAAGATAAAAATGTTGGAGTAATGACGTTCTTGCATAGCTTTTATTTCCATCTGGGCAAGGTTATAAATTGATTCCGAATCTGTTCCATCCATAACATACTTAACCATTTTTTTAGGGAAATAATGATTGAATTTGTTAAGGTCTTTTTCAATAGATAACAATCCTTCGTTTCTGGATTTTATAGCAAGTTCAACAAACACATCAACAATTCCAGACATATCGAACTGGCGGGGAAAGTAAGCCATTTTTGTAAGCATTAAAATATCTTTGAATTTATCTAGCCCGAAACCAATTATTATTGCAGCGAACGTTCCGCCAAATACTATAATAAGCGCAGACAAAATAAAAATAGCTCTGACCGAACCGCCCTCTAATAAGAAAGCGCCGAAAATTGAGAAGACTCCTAATGCTAGACCTACCAGTGTTCCCGATTTACGAATCATAGATAATCTAAAAGTGATTTTGGTAAAATAGTTGCAGCCAGTTTATAGGACATTTGCAAAACATAGTCCTGATACTGTAAATCTACAATAAGTTTTGCAGGATCAATATCTTGTTTCTTAGAAAGCAATTCCTGAGTATTTATTAGCTGCTTTTCCAGCAGTGCGTTTATATCATCTAAGCGATTCAATTTCTCGCCGTTAATAGATTGTAGATTTACAACTGAATTGTAAGCGCTATTCAATCTCTGTTTTAAGTTGTCGTCAGGAACCAAACCAGCTTCCAGAGAATCTAGAATATCGTTTATTGTATCGATTAGGTCCAGAGATTCAATTTTATCACCAGTAATATTAATTGTGTCTTTAATATTCTGTGTAATCTGAACTTTTATTTCACCTGTAACATTTGTAGAATTTCTAACAGCTCTTCCATTAACATCAATTGACCAGG
>DYHC01000023.1:0-5366 GCA_020724325.1 Melioribacter roseus | reverse complement strand
AGGGTGAATCGCTAAAGTCAGTTCCGCCAAAAAGGTACATATCATTTCTTTTCTCGTTCAAACTATCTACAATTGCACGCAGAGATAATTTAATTGATTGTGTAACCGTTGCAAGATTATTGTTGTTTAATGCATTGTCTGTATGCATAATTTGGTTAATAATTTTCTGGGTCTCATCTGCAATATTTTCAATAGAGTTTGTAGTAATACTCAGATAATCTTTTGCGTATGTAATGTTCTTCTGAAATGTTTCGATCTTACGAATGTTAGCATTCAGTTTAATTGCTTCGAGGGAATCGCCTACGTTATCAGAAAGTTTTTCCAGTTTAGTATTGTTGGTAATCTGGCTCTGTATTTTCAACTTTTTCTCGTTAATCTTACTCTGATTATAGAGATAGCGCTCCGATAATAAATTTTCTGTTATTCTCATAATTACACCAGTTGAATAATTGTTTCCATCATTTCATTAACAACCTTTATTAATTTGGCAGCAGCTTCATACGACCTCTGAAATTTTATAACATTAGTCATTTCTTCGTCTATCGATACGCCGGAATAAGATGATTTTTGATTTTTGAGCTGCTGGATTACCAGTCCGTTAGATTCTATTTTGTTATCGCTTACAACTTTATCTACACCAAATGTGTTAAGCAGACCGGTATAGGTTTCGAAAATGGACTGATTACCAAGTTCTGCAATTTTCAAATCGCCGACTGAAGCTATAAGATTTGCGATTGAACCATTACCATCATTATTCGCCGAACTTGAGACTGAAATATTTTTTGGATTATTAAGGATATTATCGTTTATCCTTATTTGACCGTTTACAAATGCATCAACAACATTTCCGCTTGTATCAAGTGTTCCGAAGAAAGGAATTCCTGTAGAAGATGAATCGCTCTGGACGAGAGTAAAACCTTGCATGTGAAATTCATTAACCTTATTTACAAATGCGTTGGCAAGATTTTCAAAACCGGTTCTATATTCCGGAATTTTATTAGAATAGAGATCAGTAGCCGTAAATAATTCCCCGCTGTTAAGCAGAGCAATTGCATTTTTATCATTCTTAGAAACAATCCTCATTTTATTATTTACGAAAGAAACTTCGAATTCAGCAGATACATTTTGATCCGCACCTTGTACACCGCCAACATTAATAATTGCAGCTCCAAATTCATTAAAATTAACCGTTATATTAACCAGTTCACTAAGCTTATCAATAATGGAATCCCGTTTATCTTTTAATTCGCTTGCCCTAATACCTTTTGCTTCGGATTCATAAATTCTATGATTCATTTCTGCAATTTCTTTCAGGTATCCATTTACCTCGTTTGTTTTAACAATAGCTTCTCTTTGAAGCATAGATTGTACACTTGCAAATCCCTCGAATATTTCTGAGAACCGCTCGCTTAATCTTTGTGCTTTCTGAATAATCTGTGTTCTAAGCTGAATAGAATTTGGATTGGCTGCAAGCTGCGACCACGAATTAAAGAACTCCGTCATATAAGAGCTGAGTCCAATTTCGGACGGTTCAGCTATAACAGATTCAATCTGCTGCAATAGTTCGGATCTCTTTTCTGCCTCGGAAAAAGATGATTGGTATTTGCGAATCTGATTATCCAGAAGGTTATTTTTTATCCTTAGTACATCCTGAATTTTAACACCCATTCCAATACCGGCTTGTGTCTCTTCCGTAGCAAATACTGTTTTCTGCCGTGTGTATTCCGGATTACCGGCATTTGCAATGTTCTGCGAAGTAACATCCATTGCCCGCTGATATGCTGCCATAGATCTTACTGATATATCTAATAACCTACCGATACCCATTTTATACTCGTTTATTAACTAATTTACTTTTACCGTTTCCGAGGATTGAAATCATTCTTTCCTTAATAATATTACGCGAGACTTCAACCAGTACAGAAAGCTGAGAATTTAAGTGAGCAATACGCAAAGCTTTTTCTTTAACATCCGATCGGATTTTTTCGATCTTTTTGATTTCAACTCCGAACAGAGATTTTTGAGAATTATATAGTTCGTCAAAAGAATAATCTTTAAGTGTAATTAAATTTTGCCTTGCAAACTCCCTAATTAATTCCTTTCTGTTTTTTTCTTCTTTATCGATGCTGTGCAAAATCTTCTGTTCGTTCTTGATTGCTTCTACAAGCATGTTATAGTTATCTGCAACAATAGCTTCTTTTTTCTGGATAAGAATACTTAAAAGAATGTCGAAGTTTTTTCCCTGTTCGGCTATCGATTGTAATAAATCTTGCTTATTCATGAGTCGCTCTCCCTAAAATGATTCAAATACCCAAGTACTTTGGCTATATAATTTTTAGTTTCATCAAACGGCGGTACTCCGTTAAACTTTTCCACATTCCGTGGACCGGCATTATAAGCAGCCAGGGCAAGTTTTAAATCCCCATTATATTGTCGAAGCATTTTAGATAAATATTTAGTACCGCCATAAATATTTTGTTTAGGGTCAAAAACGTTCTTTACACCCATATCCGATGCAGTAGAATCAATTAACTGCATCAGTCCTTTTGCCTTTGCCGAAGAAACAGCTTTATGATTTGCTGCCGATTCGGTCATAATTACAGATTTGATTAAATTCTTATCCAAACCGAATTCCCCTGATGCTTTTTCTATCAATTCGTCAAATCTATTAAGTCGTTTTAGTGCTTCATTATTTGGTTTTACTTTAGCAGGCAAAGCAGCAGCATCAATTTTAATATCAACCTGTTTTGAATCGTATTTTTTTATTGCACTACTCATCTCTTCGCCGGTAACTTTCTTGTAAATAGCTTCTGCAATACCAAGGTTTTTGCTCTTAGAAATTTGTACTGCTATCTGTTGTTCAAAAATTGTATCGAACATATCATTACCATAACCTTCTTCACCAAGCATTCCACCGGTTGTTTTCGTCATGGATCTAAGCATCATTGCCGTAAGAAGACTTTCGAATTCGTTTGCAGCTTTTGCAATCTTAGCTTTCTGTTTATCATCATAACGGGATTTTAATTCTGCTATTTGAGAAAGATGCTTATCAGTATTTCCGGTTTTTAATGCTATTTCTTTCATGTTACATTATCACCAATTCTGCTACTAATGCTCCAGCTTCTTTAAGTGCCTGAAAAATTGAAATAATATCCCTTGGAGAAACTTTTAATGAATTTAGCGCTGCTGCAACTTCCTGAACATTTGTTGCACCTTGGATTGCAACTGTATTTGTTGAATCCTGATATACCGATGGAACAAGATTGTTAAACAAAACAGTATTACCTCTTCCAAATGGATTGGGCTGAGATATAATGGGATAAGACCGGATCTGAATATTCAAACTGCCGTGTGTAATGCTAACAGGTAAAATCTTAACATTGCTTCCGGCAACAACCGTTCCGGTTCTTTCATTAAGAACAACTTTGGCAATCTTATCGACCTCTATTTCCAGGTTTTCAAGTTCGGCAAGAAATGCAACAATATTATTCTGACGATCTGCAGGAACCGCAATTAGAATTTCTGCTGCATCAATTGCCTTTGCAGAATTATCTCCGAACTTTGCATTAATTGCAAGCATAATATTATTTGATGTAGTTAAATCGGGTTCTTTAAGTAAAACGGCAATTTCTTCAAAAGAGTTTTGTTCGATTGTGATTGATTCTTTAAGAGAACCGCCGCGTGGAATTCTACCAGCAAGAGAATGATTCCTTGATACACGGCTGCCAGTTGGCGTATTAATATCGTATCCGCCTACAGAGATAGGACCTTGTGCAAATCCGTATACGCGTCCATTAATACCGGAAAGAGGTGTAATTAATAATGTTCCGCCCTGTAGACTGGTAGCATCGCCCATCGAAGAGACAACAACATCAAACTCAGCACCTATTTTTAAGCTGGCATTCAAAGTTGCAGTTACAATTACAGCGGCAGCGTTTCTTGTTTTAAGATCGGTTTGCGGAACTGTTACTCCAAATCTTTTAAGCATACTTGCAATTGATTGAATTGTAAAAGATGATCTATGGCTATCACCTGTTCCGGCTAAACCAACAACAAGTCCATAACCAATAATCTGTTCTGAACCGGAACCGCTTAAGTATGCAACATCCTTTATCCTTTGAGCTTTTGGATCATCTAACAGAAAAACAAACAATAGAATAACAAGTAAAATTTTATCTTTCATTTTAGTACCTAAAAAATCCAATGGAAAAATTTTGTCAGCCAGCCGGGTTTCTGGGAATCGTCTATTATTCCGCTTCCTTCAAAACTTATTTCTGCATCAGAAATGTTATACGATAAAACAGAATTATCTGCTCCAATATCGCTCGGACGTACAATTCCTTTTATATTGACCAGTTGTTCTTCGCCATTAATTACAATTTTTCTACTTCCTTTAATAAGAAGATTACCGTTAGCGAGAACGGAATCTACAGTAGCGCTTATTCTAGTTCTTACTACACCTGTTGCTTTAGTTGACCCAGAGCCGCTGAATGAATTTCCGCTATTCATATTAACGTCAACTTTTGGGAGTGCGGATTTATCAACTCCGCCGGAAAGACCGAATGAAAGATCGCTGCTTCTTCCGGCAGAAGTTTCTGCATTATTTGTTGCCTGAGAAGATTCCATTACTATGATAGTAACCGCGTCTCCTCTCTGATTAGCTTTATTATCAGAGAATAATGAGAACGCAGAATTTCTTCTCATATCCTGTGCATAGATTACCGATGCAATCAGAATTAATGTTATTATCAGTTGCTTTTTCATATACCTACTCAATTAATAAAACGTTGTACTTATCAATTATTTTTGCAGAAAAAATTTTTCTCTGATCCGAAATGACACGGATTATATCCCCAATATTTCCTCTTTCCCTGGAAATAACTTCTGTAGTAATATCAACACCGTTTCTTCCCGCATGAAGTATTAACCTATCATCCGGCAAAACATCAGGCATTTTTTCCATCATTTCGTTTACAAGTATGCTGTTTTCTCTTATTCTAACTTTACTTTTGGAAGCCGCAGGAAAATTTTCATCACTAAAGATTGTTCCGTTTACCAGGGAAATTTCCTTTAATTCTTTTTTGAATTGCTCCGGTGAAAGTAATTCGTCTTTTTGAATATCATGAGCCGCCACTAGTACTGTTTTATAAAGTTTTACCTTAAGAGTAATAAAAGATTTGCTCTCATTTTTGTTTCTCGAAATTAACCTGACAGGTACAAGTAAAATGTTTTTACTAAGCCGCGGTTCCCTATCTTCATCAATAACAATTTTTGAAGAGGTGTTAATGTTTTCTGCAAATTGAAATTCGATCTTTTCGAAAGAAACAAAATATTACTCTATGAGCGCCTTAAACTGGCTTTTAAAC
>DYHC01000022.1:7023-13957 GCA_020724325.1 Melioribacter roseus | reverse complement strand
AACCGAGTATATCGGCTACAATTCTTGCCATGGTCCATTATCAGAAAATTTAGATGCCGATAAAACTAATGAAGTAATGCTAAGAATTGCAGTAAGAGGAAATGACTATAATTCTATTGAAAGATTCGGAAAGGAAATTGCCCCGTTAATTTTAACCGGACCTCCTTCAGTAACCGGATTTGCTGGTGGACGCCCAAAACCTGCAGATGTGGTTGCTTACTGGCCGGCATTAATTCCAAAAAAATTAGTCGAACCAAAAATTCAGATTATTACTTTATGAAAAGAATTAAACTTATTGACATTGCACACGGCAGAAGCGGAGATAAAGGCAATGCTGCTAACATTGGAATTATTGCATATAATGATTATGGCTACACAATTATTGAAAAGTATCTTACTGCCGAAAAAGTTAAAGCGCACTTTGATGGTATCTGCTTTGGTAAAGTTGAGAGATTCGAATTACCGAACATAAGAGCTTTGAATTTTCTGCTTTACGATACACTTGGCGGAGGAGGTACTGTTTCATTAAAACACGATGCTCAGGGTAAAACACTTGCTGCTGCCTTGCTTAGAATGGTGCTTGAAATAGATGAATAATTTTAAAGACTTTTGTAAAATTCAGAAACTTAATTTTGAATGTGCGAAGCGAAAGAGAAGTGTAATTTCGATCCGCCAAATATAGGCGGAGAGAAATGACAAGCGATATTTTTCGGAGCTTATTTTATTTGTTTTGGCGTTAGTATTTATAAATTTTTCACTAACTATTTTTAAAAGAAGAGGTAAATATGTTTGATGATCAATTGAGAAGACTCAACAGTATTAGAGAAAAAGTTAATTCACTTAGAGGTTATCTTTAAGTTAGATGAAAAAGAGAAACAGATTTCGGATATAACCAGGCAATCGGAATCACCAAATTTCTGGAACGATCAAAAAACTGCCCAGTTTCTACTTCAAAAATCAAAATCACTTCAAGTCTGGGTCGATATCTGGAATGAAATTATGAACAAGGTAATTCATCTTAATGAATTTATTGAACTTGCAGAGATAGAGAAGGATGAAAACTTTTTGGGCGAAATTGAAAGCGAGCTTTTAATTATTGAAAAGGAATATGAGAAGATAGAACTTAAAAGTATGCTAAGCGGTAAAGACGACGGTAAGAATTGTATCTTAACAATTCATTCGGGTGCTGGCGGAACTGAGGCGCAGGATTGGGCTCAAATGCTGATGCGAATGTATTTAAGGTGGGGTGAAAAAAATGGTTATAAGATGGCATTAGTAGACTGGCTTGATGGTGACGGCGCAGGAATTAAAAGCGCTACTATAGAAGTTCAAGGCGAGTATGCATATGGATACTTGAAAGCAGAAAACGGTGTGCATCGCTTGGTACGTATCTCTCCTTTCGATGCGAATAAAAGAAGACATACTTCCTTCGCTTCTGTATTTGTTATTGCTGATACAATAGAGATTGATATTAATCCCGCGGATCTTAGAATCGATACATATAGATCTGGCGGCAAGGGCGGACAAAACGTTAATAAGGTTGAAACGGCTATTCGTATTACTCATATTCCAACTGGTATTGTTGCTGCTTGTCAATCCGAACGTTCTCAAATTCAAAATAAGAACAACGCTTTCAAACTTCTTAAATCTAAACTCTATCAAGTCGAGCTGGAAAAACAACAAGCCGAATTGAATGAAATAGAAAAAAACAAAATGAAAATTGAATGGGGAAGCCAGATCCGTTCCTACGTTTTTCATCCGTATAATATGGTTAAAGATCACCGAACTAATCACGAAACTTCTAATACACAGGGTGTAATGGACGGAGACCTTAATGAATTTATAAAATCTTTTCTGCTGAAGTTTTCGAATAATTAACAGAACAGGTAAACTGATGTCTAAATTAATTAGTTACAATGCCGGAACTATTATTGCTAAAGAGGGAGAACCGGCAAAAAAATTATTTATTCTTGTCGAAGGTCGTGTTGGCATTTATAAAAATAATTCCCTCATTGTAGAATTTGAAAAAGAAGGTGAAATAATTGGCGAGATGAGTTTAATTCTAAAGAAGCCGCGCACTGCAGAAATACGTGCTCTTACTAATGTAAGATTATTGGAAGTTGCGGGAGAACTAGACGAAATTGTTAAACAATATCCAGATATATCCAAAAAAATAATTCACTCGTTGGCTGAAAGACTGGCTAAAGCAACTGACCGTGTTTAAAAAACGAGAAATAAAATGAAAAGTTATACTGAATATTTGTGGTTTAATACTTCGAAAAGACGTGAATACATTAATATAACTGAGGAAGTTGAATCGGCTCTTCAAAAAAGCGGAATTAAGGAAGGAATGGTTTTGGTTTCTGCAATGCACATAACAGCAGGTGTTTATGTAAATGATGCCGAAAACGGTTTAATAAAGGATATTGATGAGTGGCTCGAAAATCTTGCGCCTTATAAGTCCGATTATAGACACCACAGAACCGGTGAGGATAACGGCGATGCTCATTTGAAAAGTCTGCTTGTCCATCACGAGGTGGTTATTCCCGTTACAAACGGTAAGCTGGATTTTGGTCCATGGCAGCAAGTTTATTACGCGGAGTTCGATGGATGCAGAAGAAAAAGAGTAATCATTAAAATTATCGGAGAATAATTTTTGAAGGAAAAACTTTCCGTTGTAATAATTGCCGGTAACGAAGAAAAAAATATCCGCGATTGCCTGGAAAGTGTTAAGTGGGCAGATGAAATAATTGTAATTGATTCTGAAAGCACCGATAATACCCGCGAAATTGCAAAGGAATTTACTCCAAATGTTTTTGTTAAGAAATGGGAGGGATTTGTTCCTCAGAGAAAGTTTTCGATCGAAAAGACTTCTAATGATTGGGTTCTTAGTGTTGATGCAGATGAAAGGGTAAGCGCTGAATTGAAAATCGAACTTCAGAAATTGCTTGGTTCTTCTAATAAGTTAAATGGTTACTTTGTTCCGCGTCAGAATTACTTTCTGAATAAGCTTATAAAATCTTGTGGATGGTATCCGGATTACCAGATGCGCTTATTCAATAAATGTTTTGCCGGAATATCAAACCGCAAAGTCCACGAAGGGTTTGAAGTCAAAGGTAAAACTGGTAAACTTAAAAATCACCTGATTCATTTCACCCACCAGAATATTACCGATACAATTAAGAAAATAAATGAATATTCCTATCTGCAAGCATTAGAAAAAAAAAATGGTAAGAAAGTAAAAGCAGTTAATCTAATTTTTAATCCGGCGGCTGCATTCTTAAATCATTTTATAGGTAGAAAGGGTTTTAGGGATGGTATTCACGGATTGATGGTGTCTCTAATTCATAGTATAACAAATCTATTGACGTATATGAAAACCTGGGAGCTGCAGAACAAAAGAAATGGTGAAGATGCAAAAGAGAAATAAGATCGATAAGAAGAAAGATTTTTTTGATAAGGTATATGAACTTACCGCAAAAATTCCAAAGGGTAGAGTAACTACTTATGGATTGCTGGCTGAAGCTTGCGGAATTAGATCCTCTGCCAGGACTGTTGGCTGGGCTATGAATAGTGCTAAAGAAAGCAATTTACCGTGCCATAGAGTTGTAAACAGAAACGGGACTTTAACTGGCAAAATCCATTTTGGCGATCCTAATTTAATGGAAGAATTATTGAAGAGCGAAGGCGTAGAATTTGATGATAAAGGAAACGTAAATATGAAAAAACATTTGTGGACCCCGCCAAAACTTAAGAATGTTAGAAGAGTAAAAAGAAAATCAGGATCAAAATCATAAGTATTCTAACAATCTTAATCCTGATCTAAAAAGAATCACCCGCAAATATTTTAGTACCTGTTTATACTTAGAGAAGAACCCCCGCCATTAATCCTTATAAAAATTTTCTTCTTTGCATTTTCGAATCCGGGGGTTTCATAATATCCTCTATCCTTCTTTTCGAAACCTGAAAAAGAGCGGGATGACAAAACCATTTTACCTTTTACCTGACAGCCAGAATTTTCGGGAACATCGAATTTCAATTTTGCTGCACCCATTTCAACATCCACATAAGTTGAATCTTTTTTATCACCCAATTTCATTTTTACATTAGCAGCTCCGGTATTTAATTCAACATTATTAACTTTATATGGAGATAAGTCGAATTTTGCTTTTGCTGCGCCGAAATCAAACTTAAAGTTCCATATCGGATTATTGTTCAGTGCTAATACTAAATGGTTTTTTATTCTTCCTTCAAACGGATTGAAATCCTTCTTATGCAGATTTAATTCTACAAAAGCATGCTCATTTTCCAGCTTTGAATTAAAATCATATTCAGCAAATGAACCGTAAGCAGTTCCTTCAATAAGTTTATTGGTTGTATCCTTTATTTCAAATATTCCGCCGCCGGTTCTAAGTTCAAGAAATGATGTCTTGGCAGAATCATTAAAATCTTCAGAAAAATTCTGCGTAATAAATTCATTATCAACTCTGTTGAAATCTAAGTGGAACCCGGTGTAAAAATTACTAATTATTCCAAAGAGCATAAGAGCCAGAAAAATTCCGAAGAGAGCACTTATAAATGGTCTAACCAGTGAATTCTTAAAAATAACCAGCGCTCCCCATAATACAAAAATCAATGGCCACAAATCCCAAACAAAATAAAATTCGCTGTAGATAATGTTATATTTAATTAATAAGAATAA
Source organism: Melioribacter roseus (assembly GCA_020724325.1). Taxonomy (GTDB): domain Bacteria; phylum Bacteroidota; class Ignavibacteria; order Ignavibacteriales; family Melioribacteraceae; genus DSXH01. The sequence goes on along the minus strand of DYHC01000022.1, from coordinate 9,255 downwards.
TGCACCGATTGAAAGAAGAAAAAATCCCCAAAACAATTGTCCGCTTTTCATTTTATTCTCTCCATCATTTTCTTGTTGAATTCCAGATCAATGCTAATACAATTATAATTAATAATGCCGGGAAAAAGTCTTCGAAATCAAAACTTGGAAGCATTCGCTCAAGAAAGAATAGTCCGCCAATAATTATTAAAATGGAACCGATAATTATTCTTCCTTTTCCATGTGATTGAACTTCCGGTGGTGTTATACTTGAATCAACTTCTTCAGATTTTGGTGCATGGGTATCGCTGTTTATCTTAAAAGCAACTTCAAACGGAACTTCAGGTAATACTATCCATAAAATCACATAAAGAAGAATTCCGATTCCATTGATTAGCGTTATAATTATGAATATAACACGCATCAGTATTGGATCCAGTCCGAAATATTCTGCGAGTCCTCCGGCTACACCGCCAAGAACCCGATATTTACGGGAACGATACAATTTCTTTTCCATCTTTCCCTCCATCAAAATTTGTTCTGCAATTAAGACGACCCGATTCTAAAAATGTTTTCCTAAGGAAGATAATAATTTTTTTTAATTAATGAAGAGTGAAATTGCTCTATAAATTGTTTGAAATAACAAATGTCTTGACTAATTTTCGTAAAAAAGAAAATACCTAAATGAAAATTGCTGTCTGCCAGGCAAATCCTATAGTTGGAGATATAGAAGGGAATAAGGCAAAAATTTTAGAAGGTTATAAGAATGGTATTAAGGATGAGGCAGACCTTGTTGTATTTCCTGAACTCTTTTTGTGCGGATATCCTCCGCTGGATTTGATAGAAAAAAAAGAATTTAGGGAAACAGTAATTAAAGCTGCTGAAGAAATTGCTGCACAGACAAATTCAGTTGGATTGTTATTCGGTTCTATAACGGAAGATTACATAAGTAAAATTGGTACCGATGTTTATAATTCTGCTGTTCTATGCTACAACGGTAAAATCCAGTTTGTGCAAAGTAAAACGTTAATACCAAACTATGACGTTTTTGACGAAGTTAGGTATTTTGAATCCGCCAAAGATATAAACACACACTCTTTCAAAAATGTTAACCTCGGAATTTCTGTTTGCGAAGATATTTGGAACGATGCTGATTACTGGAAACATAGAAGATACCCGGTCGATCCAATTAAAGAGCAGATTAATAAAGGGGCAGAGTTATTAATTAACATCTCTGCCAGTCCCTATGCTTATGGTAAGCGTAAAGAACGTTACAACATGCTTTCTTTATTAACCAAAGATGAAAAGATTCCGCTAGTATATGTATGCTGTGTAGGTGCACAGACAGAATTGATTTTTGACGGCGGCAGTATGTGTCTTAATAACAAAGGAGAATTGTGCTTACTGGGTAAAGCATTTAAGGAAGATTATTTTATTTTTGATAGCTGCAAAAAATATGAGCCGGTGCTTAATGTAGAAGGCGGCTTTGAAGAAGAAGTTTTGAACGGATTGATAATGGCTCTAAGGGATTATGGTCTAAAGACCGGATTCAGCAAAGCAATAATAGGGCTAAGCGGCGGAATTGATTCTGCTCTTGTGGTTTACATTGCAGAAAAAGCTTTTGGTAAAGAAAATGTACTTGCTGTTTTGATGCCTTCCCAATTCTCAAGCGATGGCAGTATTAAGCATTCCTATATGCTAATTGAAAAGCTTGGTATTAAATCTCATAAAATTTCTATACAATCTGTTTTTTGTGAGGTTATGAAAGTTTTACAACCGTTATTTAACAATCTGCCTTATGACGTAACAGAAGAAAATCTGCAATCCAGAATTAGAGGATTATACCTTATGGCACTATCTAATAAGCACGGTTACCTTTTATGCGCCACGGGTAATAAATCTGAATTAGCTACGGGATACGCAACTCTTTATGGTGATATGTGCGGTGCACTTGCTGTGGTTGGTGATCTTTATAAAACCCAAATTTATAAATTAGCTCGATTCATTAACCGGAATGATGAAATAATTCCAAATGAAATTATTGAAAAAGTACCTTCAGCAGAATTAAAGCATAATCAAACCGATCAGGATTCTTTACCTCCTTACGCTTTGTTAGACAAAATACTTAAGATGTATCTTGAAGACCAAAAGGAGTATAATGAAATTGTTTATGCAATTGGACATCCAGAAATTGTAAGCAATGTATTACGTATGGTTGATATGAATGAATTCAAGCGAAAGCAAGCTCCTCCG
>DYHC01000022.1:0-7013 GCA_020724325.1 Melioribacter roseus | reverse complement strand
TAAAGCATTCGGATACGGAAGAAGATATCCAATTGTTCAGAAATGGAGGAAATAATATCCTATAATCAACAACTTTAACGCGGCATATTCATTTTGATTTATCAATAAAATCGATTGAAATAACTGTCCAAAATTTTAGTATAACCGAATTTTTAGCACATATCAGGCGAAATAATTAATTTAACATTGCGAATGAATTGATTATTTTTACGCACGTAATAAACATATAAAATTATAACTAAGAGATATATTATGGCAAAACAAGTGCAAATAGTTGAAGATGTTACAGTAAGATTTGCCGGAGATTCCGGCGATGGAATGCAATTAACCGGTTCACAGTTTACAGATACAACAGCAAGTTTGGGAACAGATGTAGGTACTTTGCCCGATTTCCCTGCAGAAATCCGCGCCCCAGCCGGTTCTCTTGCCGGTGTTAGCGGTTTTCAAATTCACTTTAGCAGTAATGATATTCAGACTCCGGGTGATTCCCCAGATGTATTAGTTGCTATGAATCCCGCTGCTCTCAGAGTGAACCTTAAGGATCTTAAACCAAATGCTACTATTATTATAAATACAAACTCATTCGACCTGAAAAACCTGAAGCTGGCTAATTACGATGTTTCTCCGCTTGAAGACGGCTCTCTTTCTGGGTTTAATGTGGTTCCTGTTGAATTGACTAAGTTAACCGTTACAGCTTTGGAAGGGCTTTCACTTTCTCCAAAAGAGAAAGATAAATGTAAAAACTTTTTTGCTCTTGGATTGATGTACTGGTTATACAACAGAACAATAGAAAAAACATTACAATGGATTGATTCGAAATTCAAAACGAAACCAGAAATTCTCGAAGCAAACCGGAGAGCATTAAAAGCCGGGTTTTACTTCGGAGAAACAACCGAAATATTTACAACGCGCTACGATGTTAAACCTGCTAAACTTCCTAAAGGTGTTTACAGAAATGTTTCTGGCAATGAAGCAGTTGCTATTGGTTTTGTTGCAGCTTCATTAAGAGCGGGAATTCCTCTTTTCCTCGGTTCGTATCCAATTACTCCTGCTTCAGAAATTTTACAGGAACTAAGCAGGTATAAAGATTTTGGTGTTGTTACTTTTCAGGCAGAAGATGAAATAGCCGGGATTGCTTCTGGTATTGGTGCTGCATTTGCCGGTTCTTTGGCTCTTACTACAACATCAGGACCTGGACTTTCACTTAAAACCGAAGCAATTGGACTTGCTGTTATAACAGAATTACCAATCGTTATAGTTGATGTGCAGAGAGGGGGTCCGAGTACAGGGCTGCCAACAAAAACAGAACAGGCAGATCTTTTCCAGGCAATGTACGGTAGACACGGAGAAGCACCTGTGGTTGTTATGGCAGCAAGAAGTCCTGTAGATTGTTTCTTTGCATCAATAGAAGCGGCTAAAATTGCTATTGAATTTATGACGCCGGTTATTCTCTTAACCGATGGTTACCTCGCTTTCGGTTCCGAACCGATGAAAATTCCTGATTTTGATGAATTGCCTAAAATCAATTTCGAATTCAGAAAAGATCCGGAAGGTTTTTATCCTTATCTGCGTAACGAGAATTTTATCCGCCCTTGGGCTATTCCTGGTACTCCAGGATTAGAACACCGTATTGGAGGTTTAGAGAAGAAAGACGTTTATGGTAATATTAGCTATGACCCGGATAATCACGAAATTATGGTTAATAAAAGGAAAGCTAAGATAGAGAAAGTTCAAATGGTTGTTCCGGATGCGGAGGTTGAAGGAGAACAAAGTGGTGAGCTATTAATTTTAAGCTGGGGTAGTACTTACGGTGCCATAAAAGAAGGAATTAGAAAAGTTGCCGCAGAAGGTTATAAAGCTTCTCTTCTTCACCTAAGATATATTCATCCATTCCCAAAAAATCTTGGTGATATTCTCAAAAGATTTAAGAAAATTCTTATTCCGGAAATGAATAAAGGTCAGATGGCAACTATTATTAGAAGTACCTTCTTAATTGATGTAATTCAGTTTAACAAGGTTAAAGGGCAGCCATTCAAAGTAGCTGAAATAGAAAATAAAATTTATGAAGTACTCGGAGGAGAAAATGGAAAATAAAATAGATCAATTAGCAACCGAAGTTAAATACACTGCCAAAGATTTTTCGTCTGATATAGATGTTAAATGGTGTCCGGGTTGCGGCGATTATTCAATTCTTGCACAAGTTCAGAGAACATCTCCGGATTTTGGCGAGAAGAGGGAGAACATAGTTTGGGTATCAGGAATTGGATGTTCAAGCCGTTTCCCTTATTACATGAGCACTTACGGATTCCACGGAATTCACGGAAGAGCTGCGGCAATTGCAACCGGTGTTAAACTTGCCAATAAAAATCTACAGGTTTGGGTTGCTACCGGAGACGGCGATATGTTAAGTATTGGCGGAAATCATTTTATTCATGCTTGCAGAAAAAATGTTGACCTGAAAATATTATTGTTTAACAATAGAATTTACGGCTTAACAAAAGGGCAATATTCACCAACGTCAGAAAAAGGAAAGGTTACAAAATCTTCGCCATACGGAACTGTTGACTGGCCTTTTAATGCAATTAAGCTTGCCGATGGCGCCGGTGCAACTTTTATTGCTCGTTCCCTCGATAGAGACCCAAAACATATGCAGGAAATGTTAACTCGCGCGGCAAAACATAAAGGACTTGCATTTATAGAAGTTTACCAGAATTGCCCCATCTTTAACGACGGAGCTTTTTTCCATTTATCCGAAAAAGATTCTAAACCGGAAAATGTTCTTGTCTTAGAGCATAATAAACCGCTTGTCTTTGGTGCTAATAAAGATAAAGGTATTAAGCTGGATGTTATTACTCCAGTAGTCATTGATCTTAATGACGGCAAGCATTCAATAAACGATTGCTGGGTTCATGATGAGTTTGACGATAATCCAACCCGCGGTTTTATCCTTGCACGCTTATCGGATCTGCCCGGTTTTCCTACTCCAATCGGTGTCTTCCGTCAGTATAATAAACCTACTTACGACGGCGATTATGTAAAACAGATTGAGCATATTCAATCTCAAAAAGGAGTAGGCACTTATGAAAAATTAATGTTCTCTACTACTACATGGGAAGTTAGTACCTAATGTAGAAAATTATAAATCACTTTTCAGAGGCTGCTTTAAAAGTAAGTTATTCAAAGTGTACATCAAGTAAGACATTTTTTGAATAGACTTTTGAAAAATTAGTTAATTACTTTTGAGCGAGCCTCTTTTTTTATCCTGATAATACTTTATGGAAAATTTCAAACAGCTTCAAAAAATTATAGAAAGTAATAAAAAATTTTTAATTACTTCGCATGTCAATCCCGACGCTGACGCCATTTGTTCCGAACTTGCTTTATACATTATTCTTAAAAAACTTGGTAAAGAGGCAAGGATTGTAAATCACAGCTTTACTCCTTACAATCTGCAATTTCTAGATAAGAACAGAGTAATTGAAAGATTTGATGAGAATTTTCACAAAGATATTTTTAACGATACCGATGTTATTCTTGTTGTCGATTTGAACCAGATGAATCGTGTTGTTAGAATGGAACAGGGATTAAGATTATCTAAAAAAATAAAAATATGTATTGATCATCATCAGCATCCAGAAAATGTTTTTGATCTGATTATTGGTGGATCAGAATATTCTGCTACGGGAGAAATAATTTATAATTTTATGAAATCGACCGGGATTGTTGACCTAGATTACGACATTGCCTACCAGATTTATACTGCTATAATGACTGATACAGGTTCTTTTCGGTTTGAAAGGACATCATCAAAAATTCACCGGATAATTGCAGAGCTTTTAGAGTTTGGACTTAATCCAACGGAAATCTACAACCAGGTTTACGATCAATTCAATTTTGGCAGAATCAAAATATTAGGAGAATCTCTCAACTCAATCGAATTGGATTCCACTGGTAAAATTGCTTTTATGACTCTGCCTATCGAGGTGCAATTAAAACACAATTCTGTTGAAGCCGATGTTGATGGATTTGTAAATTATTGCCTTACTATTCTTGGCGTCCAAATCGGAATTCTATTCTACGAGTTAAAAGACAGTGTAAAAGTTAGTTTCCGTTCCAAAGGAAATATTGATGTTAGTAAACTTGCATCTGAATTTGGCGGCGGCGGACACGTCAATGCTGCCGGCACAAGATTTTTCAATATGAAAATTGCCGATGTAAAAAATAGAATTATTGAAGCTTCGCAAAAGTATATAATTCAATAGGAGTCTAAATGCTTTTCCATTTGGATATAAAAGCCGAAACAGAGCAAATCAGCTTTAGTGAAAATTCAGGACTGGTAAAATTTTTTATCGAATCTAAATTAAACGCTGAACTGCTTAGAGGTTTTTACAAATGCCTGAATATCTCTCTGAATAAAATTCAGGAAAAGAATTTTCTCGATAATAAAGGCGATGAATTGATCTATTACACAGAGAAATCCGAACCATCCATTATATTTCTGAAGAAAGTAAAAACCGATGAAGATTTTACTGTGGACTTCTTCAGGATTTATTTTGCCGGATTAATTCCTTCGCTTGTTAAAAAAAATATTAAGAGCGTTAATGTAATTCTTCCTTTTTACAACGATTACAAAGCCACATTTGCAGCCGAAGAATATTTTCTGCAGACTTTTATTGAAGGAATAATGCTCGGCAATTACACCTTCGATAAATATAAATCCGAAAAGGGAAAACCTGGCAGACTAAAGTTTATCCTACATTACAGTAATAATAAATTGCTTGCACGAATTATTACTTCAACCCAAAAATTAATTGATTCAGTCTACTTTACCCGCGACCTCGTAAATGAACCTGCTATAACTTTAACTCCTATGGAATTTGGTGCAAGGGCAAAAAGAGAGCTAAACAGGTTAGGAGTAACGGTAAAAGTCTTTGATAAAAAGGAACTTGAACGCAAAAAGATGAACGCAATACTTGCAGTTGGTAATGCAAGCGGTAAGCCGCCTTGCATGATCTTAGCGCATTACAAACCGAATACAAAATCAAAAAAGAAAATTGCTCTGGTTGGTAAAGGTGTTACTTACGATAGTGGCGGATTATCAATAAAATCAACAACTGGCATGCTCGAAATGAAAGCCGATATGGCTGGCGGCGCGGTTGTTCTGGGAATAATAAGAACTGCTGCATTATTAAAATTACCTGTTGAACTAATTGGTGTTGTTCCTGCAGTAGAAAATATGCTTGGCGGCAATTCGTTTAAACCGGGTGATATTATTAAATCTTATTCCGGTAAAACTATTGAAGTAAAAGATACAGATGCCGAAGGAAGAGTAATTCTTGCTGATGCCCTGCACTTTGCTTCTCAGCAAAAACCAGATGAGATTATTGACTTTGCAACTTTAACCGGTGCGTGTGCTGTTGCACTCGGTTTATTTTCCGCCGGATTATTTACTAACTATGATAAATTAGCTAACCGCCTTTTAAGTTCAGGTTCAAAAACATTCGAGAGAATCTGGCGGTTACCTTTCTGGAAAGAATTTAATCCTCTTATTAAAAGTGATATTGCAGATGTATCTAATCTTGGTCCTAAGTGGGGCGGGGCAATTACTGCCGGAAAATTCCTTGAACATTTTGTAGATAAGAAAATCCCATGGGCACATCTGGATATTGCCGGACCATCTACAAAGCACGATTACACAAATTACACAAAGAATTATGACACAGGATTTGGTGTAAGGTTGGTGGTAGATTATTTAATGAATAATTAGAATTAAGTATAACCTTTTGGTTTAGAAAAAATAGCACACAGATGTAACTGATTAAACAGATATGAACAGATTTAATCGGCTAAATCTGTTTGATCTGTGTGCCGTTTTTCAAAAGAATACTTTGAATATACAATGCAAATTTTTACGAATTATTTTCGGGTACATCTTATAATTCAGAAATCTCAACACATCTAATCTAATTGATGAATGTCCAATTGCAGCTCGCGAGATTTATTTCTTTTGTGTCAGTAATCCGTCTTTCATTTCATAAAGGTTATCGGAAATTTTAACTAACTCCGGATTATGCGTAACAATTAAGAATGTTAGGTTTAACTTCTTATTTAGGTTTTGGAATAACTCATGTATTTTGGAACTGCTTAATGAATCGAGATTGCCAGTTGGTTCATCAGCAAATATTAAAGAAGGGTTATTAGCGAGTGCGCGGGCTACTGCAACTCTTTGCTGTTCTCCACCTGAAAGTTCGGATGGCTTATGATGTGCTCTATCTCTCAATCCAACTAATTCAAGAAGATTTTCAGATTCCCTTTTTGCCTGTGCAAGGGATTTTCCGTTAATCATCATCGGTATCGCAACGTTTTCCAGCGCATCAAATTCAGGTAAGAGATGATGAAATTGAAATACAAATCCGATGTTCTGATTTCGAAACTTCGATAATTTTTCGTCGTTAAGTTGAAAGAGATTAGTCCCTTTGATTATAACACTTCCAGAATCCGGGTAATCCAGTCCGCTGAGAATATGAAGGAGAGTGCTTTTACCTGCGCCGGATGATCCTACAATCATTGTTATTTTACCTGCTTCCAATCCGAATGACACTCCTTTAATGATTTCCAGTTTCTGGTTGTTCAAACGAAGAAACGATTTGTAGATTTCTTTAGCTTCTAATATTGGTTGGTTCATTTCTACTCGTATTTAATTGATTCTATAATAACTGAATTAGCTGCTCTTGTTGCCGGATATAATGAAGCTATAAACGAAAGGAACATTGCCATTAAACCAACTGCAACGATATCTGTAATTCTAATCTGAACAGGTAACGAATTGATAATATATTTAGTTGGGTCCAGCGGATAAAAATTGTATTCAATCTGCAAATAGCAAACAAGCAATCCGATAATTATTCCCAGAACGGTTCCTATTAATCCTACCAATATTCCTTCAAGCATAAAAATCATTAAAATAGATTTCCGGCTCAGTCCCATAGATCTCATAACACCAATGTCTTTCT
>DYHC01000021.1:5516-14307 GCA_020724325.1 Melioribacter roseus | reverse complement strand
TACCGACGCAGTCGGTATGACTGAAGAATCAACAACCTTGAAGGTCATGAGGAAACAAATAACAGCCCTTGACCTTCAAGGTTTAGGTTCAATTCTCCCGATCCGTCAACGACGGGATCGAAATGACAAGCGGTATTTTTCAGAAGTTGCCAATTATTATTTATAAAACACGAATCCGATGCATACGACATCTTTTTTCCGCACTAAATGTATAATGTTTTTTTATCAAATACGATTCATTTATTTATACCGAAAAAAATTTAGCACAAGAATAATTGTTCAAATAAAAAAATCTGTTAAAATCAGAGTTAGCCCGCCGTTTGCTGGCGGATTTATCCGCCGTTTTTTGGGCGGACCCGTCCGCCGCGCTTGTTGGCGGACCTGTCCGCCGCGCTTGTTGGCGGACCCGTCCGCATGTTATCCTTTCATTATTTTATTTTTTAGACAGCTTTGTAGTTATCTGTAAATACCTAATAATTTTTCTTCCTCTTGCTTTAACAGCCGGCTCTCCATTTATCATTTGTCTGTCTATTTCAACGAGCACGGGCTTTAAAAATTTTTTATCCATCCCGGCAAATTCTGCCAGCGTCTGCATAGACATTACTTTAACAATTATGCTTGAATCCCGTTTTAGCCAGTCAAACAGATAGCCGGCGGCAAGTTCTTTTTCCTTTGGTGTTAGTTTCAGATATCCAAGAATTCTGGCAATATGCCATCTAACTTCTTTTTGTTTGAAATGAGGTAATTTTTTTAGAATTATTTTTTTCTTTTTTTGAATACAAACCGGAAACTGTTTGGCAGACTTTTCAACGGCATCGGCACAGCGGGCACGCATCACTTTATCTTCATGAAAAATTCCATTAAAAAGATCATCAAATAAATCCGGATGCCTCATTACAAGTTCAACAACTTCATTAGATTTTCCAATCGAACGAAGATCGTGTCCTTTAAGAAGGTCGTAAATTGTTAGCATTTATTTCCACTCAATTATTTTCAGTTCGTCGCCTGCTGAAATTGTGCCGGTGCCGCTGTGAAGCAAATTGTAGCCAAACAGAATCCTATTATTTACCTTTCTGTAGGTTGAAAGCGTCTTCAGAGGCTCTTCGTTTTTACTTCCATTCATTTGATCTATAGTAGTAATCACGCACCGTGCACATGGTTTTACCGGATAAAAAGTAATTCCGCCGGCTGAAAAACTTTTAATCATGTCTTCATCAAAAGGATTGCCTCCGGTAAATACAATGTTTGGTCTAAAACGATTCATTGGAAGTTTTAGCTGTAAACGGGAGTTCAAATCATCGAGAGATGCTTGACCAATTAACAAGAATGGGAAGCCATCCGCAAAGCTTACTATTTCATTATTGAGGGCATATTTTTTATCGACAGAACGAACTGTGTCCTCGGGCATGTAAACCAGTCTGCATTTTGTTTTCAACATATCGCTAAACCATTCATCGGCGGCAGAGCTTACATATTCGGCTTCTATATTATCCTCCCAAATAATTACATCAACAATGCACTTGCTTCTGCATTCGATATCCAGAGTAAAGTTACTGCCGCTTAGTTTGTGATAAAACTCCATTGCCGTTCCTTTTATATCAACACCTATAAGTGACATTTGCGGATGAGTCCGCTGCGTAATAAATCTTTTTTCTTCATCAACCAGCAGCCATCTTCTATCGTATTTAAATCCATGTTTTGTAACAACTGCTGATTGTAGACTAATTCCACCAAGTGATTTGACCGGATAGATATAAAGCCCAGTTAAATTGTAATTACTCATAAGCAATTATTGAATAATATTTTCTTTCAGACATTTCTGGGAAAACTATTTTTAATGACGACGATAATCGCTTTACAAAGCTAAATTGAATTCCCAGCGAGACTAACGCCACAATTACTATCCGAATAATAAAACTCATTCAGCTAAACCGATTTCTAATTATTGTAACGGTTTTCTGAAAAAATTAGAAGCGTCACTTCGAAGGAACCCGACTTGTCGGGAGACTGAGAAGCGTCACTTCGAAGAAACCCGACTTGTCGGAAGACTGAGAAGCGTCACTTCGAAGCTAAACAACCTTGAAGGTCATAAGGATATGAAAGCTTTCCTTGACCTTCAAGGTTTAGGTTCGACTCTTCCCATCCGTTAACTTACTGACTGGATCGAAATAACAAGCGATATTTTTCAGAAGTTACTATAAATCAATTTATGTAATAAATAATGTAATAGAGCTTATAAATTAACAAACACCGATTCAATGTAATTCATTTTTAAAAACCGACACATCCGCAGGAGGAGTTTTCGACCAGAAAAGATCGAAATATTTTCCCGAATAAATTAGTTCCGAATTATCCGGCAGCAACGGTTCTCTAAAAGGGTAACCGAACAAACCGATTGGACCAAAAGGCGCTTTACCCTTTTTTTGAACAATAATGAGAAGATAATTAAATCTATCCCAGTATATTTTTTCTAACGCTGCTTCTCTTATTACTGTTCTCCTCATAATATATGATGCCCACCATTCAAGACCATGACGCGCAACAATCAAAACGCTTCCGTCATTAGGCAGCTTTTCTTTCATTAATTCTAATTCGGAATACTGCTCTTTGTTAATATTAGAAACTGTCTTAATGTTTATTCTAATTAGAATAGAGAAAATAATTACGGCAGCAATTAAAATAAGAAATACATTTTTAGCTTTTCCGTGTTTGATGCTTTCTAGGATGAACGGCAATATCGATACGGCGGGAACGTAGGACATAAAGTTTAATCGTTGGAACCATTCAATTCCTAAAAAGGGAAAAGCAAGAGCCAGGGACGCAATAATTGATGAAAGGAAAAACACTTTATTAATATCGCTAAGTTCATCGAATCGTTTTATGTAAAAGGTAAGCGCAGTAATTGCTGTTAGATTAATCAACACCATACTGATTAAATCGATTGGAGAAATGACCGGTTTTTTTTGCAAAAAAAGAATTATTACAGGATTCCGAAACATGTTAAATATAAAATCAAAAGCTGTGTTCAAGCGAGAAGGACTAATTAATAATATTATAATGTATGAGATGATTACTAAGAGCGCAGTAATAATTATTGGTTTAATACTTATTTTCTTCCCGAATGTATTTTTTACAAAGAGCACAATAATAGAATATAGTATTGCAACCAGAAAAGAACCGAAATGAGTTAACCCGGCAAGCAGAAACAATAAAAGGGTTATAAAATAATCGAAGCTCCGTTTACTGCTCAAACTTTTATGAACAAAAAGCATTAAGCTGAAGAGCCAAAACAATCCAAGAGAATTTTTTTGAAAATCTGATACCAGCATTAAAAACGAAATAAATAGAACAGATGAAGAAGCAATAATTATTACGGCTAATTTATTTTTATCAGGTTTTATGAGTCGGCGCGTCAATAAGTAAGCGGGTATAATCGAAAGCGGCGGTATAAGTGAATCGAAGAGCCGGCATGCAAGATCAATTGCTTTTTCAATATCCGCCAAACCAAACACAATAAATAATTTTGCCAGCATTGCTTCCAGGTAAAAAATAAGCGGAAAATCTTTAAACAGTAATTCGCCGCTTTCAATTATCGACCTCACATTACTAAGGTAAAACGCACCATTAGCGCCGGGAATAAATTCGGTTGAAAAATTTATAGACAGACGAATAGAAACTGCGATTAGATAGAAGCAAGTTAAAAGAGCAAAATCGCGTTTAATGATTTTCATTTGCCCTTGAACTGTCGAATATATTTTTTTGTATACTCAGATAGAACCAGTCTCCCGTTAATTTCTGCGCGATTTTCAAGCAGCTCGTCCCAGTCTTCAGTTCCTTTCCAGAACACTTTTTTAAGTTGAGCAACTGCTTCGGGGTTAAAATTTGAGATCTTCTTTGCCAATTCGGCAACAGCTTCGTCCAGTTCACGGTTTGATGCAAATACTTTTGTATAAAGCCCGTGCTGCTTTGCCCAGAATGCATCGTGCCATTCGGCATCAATTGTCATTGTTATAAAAGCAGTCTTGCCTATCTTTCTTTCAACAGCAGGACCAACAACAAGCGGTCCTATACCTAATAGTATTTCACTTAACCTAATAGAAGCTTCGTTTGATGCAAGCGTATAATCGGCTGATGCTGCAATACCTACACCTCCGCCCAAAGCTTTTCCGTGAACACGGGCAATAATAAACTTAGGACACTTTCTCATCGAATTTATTAATCGAGCAAATCCCATAAAAAACTCTTTTCCTTTTTTGAAATCTTTTAATGAAAGGAGTTCATCGAGTGAAGCGCCGCTGCAAAAAGATTTTCCGCCTTCGCTCCTAATTACTATTACCCTGGTCTCTTTATCATCAGAAAGCATGTTTATTGCGTTTGTAATTTCGGTTAGCAACTTACCTGGGAGCGAATTGCTTTTAGGATGAAAGAAACTTACAGTTGCAATTCCATTAACTACATTTACGTTAACTTTTCCGCTTTCCACCGGCTGCTCCTTATTGAAAATTTGTCCCGTTAATTAAAATATTTTCAATGCTGCTGAGTCTATCTATCAAAAAATCAGGATTATACCTTTCAAGGATTTCTCGCGATCGGTAACCATAAGTAACAGCGCAGGTATAAGTACCGGCGTTCTTTCCGCAATTAATATCGAGCTCGGAATCGCCAACAATTAAAGTAGTGCCAATATCAACATCAAGTTCATTACACAATTTTATAAGCGGTTCTGCTGAGGGTTTGTGCGCAATACCGGGTCTTCTTCCCATCACTCCGTCAAAATTATTGAATAGACCAAAATGCTTAAGTATCAATTCCGCCTGATCCTGCCCTTTGGTTGTAAGAAGACCTATTTTAAGATCGTTCTCTTTCAGCCAACCGATCAATTCTTTTACGTCTGGAAAAGGAACCGACTCATTTATATAATCAAAATAAATCGATTTATAGATTTTTAGAAAGTGTTCAAAGTCCGGAACTTTAAAGCCGAACTCTCTAAAAATGTCTTCGAAGTGCATACCGATCATATTCATGAATTGATGGCGGGGAATTTCATTTGTAACGCCTACTTCTCTTAACGCATGTAAAGTTGCTTTATAAATTGTTTCGTGAGAACTTACCAATGTTCCGTCCAGATCGAACACAACAAGATCTATCTTCATTTTTTTACCAAAAAAAGTTATTAAACAATACGCGGCATTTCGAAAGTAAATTTAACAGTTTTTATTTTTATTGCTCAATTATTCCCGCGGGCTGTTTCAAGAAATCTTGGCAGAAGAGTTGCAACACCCTCTTTAGCCATAGCGCCGCTCATTTCAAACTCGCCCGGATACATTAGATAACCATCGGAACTGAATTCTGTTGATCCGAACACAAGACAAAGTTTTGATAATTTTCTTATTCCGCCGAACCAGTAATCAATAAGGATGCACCCATTATAATTAAGATAATAACGGTTGGAGGTTATATCGCGTGTTACAATTTCTTCGGCTTTTCCAACCGGATTAGATTCCAGCTTCAATTCAAATCCTTCGTCGCGGTATTTAAACCTACCGGCAGCAAGAGCCGATAAAAGATGTACCGAAGAGCCAAGGAATGCCGACTTTCTATTATTCTGGAAAAGCTTCATTGAGTCTTTATCAGCAGAAACGATCTCGCTAAATTTTGGAAAAATTGAAAAAGCTAAAGTTCTCTTGCGTTTATCATATTGAAAGAATTTTAACACGCATTCAATTTCATACCCGAAAGCATTATTGCGGATAAAAATTGGGCTTGATGCATTTGCTGTAAAAACGAAATCCTCTTCATTAAAATTAATGTGATAGGGGTTTTTTATTTCGCAATATTTTGCAAAATCGTTTTCACCAAAAAATAATTTTTTGAATAATTCTAATTGCTTTTTCCAATCATCATCT
This sequence comes from Melioribacter roseus, assembly GCA_020724325.1. GTDB lineage: Bacteria > Bacteroidota > Ignavibacteria > Ignavibacteriales > Melioribacteraceae > DSXH01. The sequence goes on along the minus strand of DYHC01000021.1, from coordinate 8,401 downwards.
GCTTTTGCTTGAATATCCACTTCTCCAAGCTCATATATTTTGGGAGATAGCCTTATGTCAATAAGTTTATTAATCCCTTTTCTTAAATCTACGTTTACAATATGAGGTTCGTATCCAATTGCAGATGCAACCAAAGAAAACATAGCGCCGGGAACATCGTAGATTTTAAAGTTTCCATTTGTGTCTGTTGCAGACCCTAAAGTTGTTTGAGCTAAATACACATTTACCAGCGGTATCGGTTCGCCGGATTGCTTGTCTACAACCCTTCCTTCAAGAATAAATTTTGTTTGTTGAGCAGACAAACCGCTGCTTATTAGAGAGCATATAACAAACAGCTTTATCAATAATGGATTATTATGAATTCTCTTTGACCGATTCATTTTTTTCCGGTTTTCTTTATTGCCGCTTTCAAGAACATAAAAATTTTATAGGCAGCATTATAAAAATGTTGGGATTATTTTGAGTACTCTGCTGGGAATTAGAAAATAATTTTGTCCGATTCAACTATATCTAAAAGTAATCCGCAATCGAAGCCGGTTATTTATTAAACCTGCCAAGCTCCCAGTATAATTCCGTTTATAAGGAGAACTATAAAGTGATAACCGGCATCAATAACAAACTGTTGAAATGTTTTCCCTTCAAATAAAAAATTAATTGTCATAGATGTTGCAATAAAACCAACAGCCGCCATGAATGCTACTTTAATTCCTTCTTCGGGCGTAGAAACGCCCACGTAACTCATAATAAGAGCAAGTATAAAAGCCATTACAATTTGAGAGAGAAAGGAAATTAGGTATGTTTTAAACGGATTAAAATCTATTCTCCATTCTTCTTCAGATTTATCGAGTGATGCCACCCACACCTTTCCTAAAAACATATGACTATACCATACAGCGCCCAATCCAATACCAACTACGCCGCAAAGAAAAACCGCCCAATAATTAATTTGATGATGAAGCTCCATTTTCGCCTCTGCTCGTAATTATAAAAGCAAATAGTTGAAGTAATTAATTTCCCTTATACATTTTAACAACCGGTTGTCCGCCGCTTAAATAAAAACCACGATACATTCCCTCTGTATTAAACGGCATTGCAACATTGCCAAACTTATCCAGACAGATAACTCCGCCGCTGCCTCCAAGGTTTCCCACTTTTTTTATCACTTCTTCGGAAGCATCTTTGATACTCATTCCTTTATATTCAATTAATGAAGAAATATCTTTGGCAACACCAATTCGTATAAAATATTCTCCGCTTCCGGTTGCAGAAACTCCGCACGTATTATTATTAGCATATGTTCCGGCGCCAATTATTGGTGCATCGCCAACTCTTCCAAATTTTTTCATCATCATTCCGCCGGTTGAGGTTCCGGCGGCAATATTACCTTCTTTATCTAAAGCCACCGCTCCAACAGTTCCGTGTTTTTCTGCTTTCTTTCTCTCTTCTTCACGTTTTATTGCTCTCTGGTAAGATTCCCATCTCTCCTTTGTAATAAAATATTCGTTATCAACCATTTCTAAACCGTTTTGTTTTGCAAATTCTTCTGCACCGCTGCTAATCATCATAACATGCGGAGATTTTTCCATTACAAGTCGTGCAAGAGTAATAGGATTTTTCACATGTTTAATTCCGGCTGCTGCGCCGGCAGAGAGGGTTTTTCCATCCATAATGGAAGCATCAAGCTCTGCAGCGCCCTTTTCCGTAAGAACTGCTCCTTTGCCCGCATTAAATAAGGGCGAATCTTCCATCAATCTAATAGCTGATTCAACTGCGTCCAGAGCATTTCCGCCTCTTTCAAGAATTTTGTAGCCGGTTTCAAGGACTTCTTTTAATTTGGCGGTGTATTCAGATTCTCTTTCGGGAGTCATGTTTTCTTTTACAATTCTACCAGCTCCGCCGTGAATTACTATCCCAAACTTGTTATCCTGAGCAAGTGATATGAACGTAACCAAAATAGAAAATAGGATAATTAATTTTGCCGACTTCATTATTGTTTTCATTTTCCACATCTATTTGTTAGTAATGCTAATGAAATTAATTCGCAGTCAGATTAAAATCAATCGCTCGCCAAAATATTATTTATTATGAATTCAAAATCCGTTCATATAAATTTGAAAAGGAATTTTATAAACATTCATAAATGGGGTTTTATGAACCGTATCAATTTTTCATTGAAGTTCTCAATCATTGCCTTGCTTGTTCCAATAATAATATTTGGACAAGGAAAGAAAAAGAAAGAAGCGTACGAATTTACGATACTTCACCAGGTTGAAACTACTCCGGTAAAAAATCAATCCAGAACAGGAACGTGCTGGTCGTTTGCTGCAACTTCATTTATAGAAACAGAGCTTATAAGAATGGGAAAGGGAGAGCATATACTTTCCCCAATGTGGTTTGTCCGTTTTGCATATCCAGATAAAGCAGAGAAATATATTCGATACCACGGATCATACAATTTTAGCGTTGGCGGACAGGCACACGATGTAACTAATATTGTAAAACGTTTTGGATTTGTACCAGAAGAATTTTATAAAGGAATGAACATTGGAGAAGAAGAACATAACCACGGCGAAATGGCTTCTGTGCTGGAGGGAATTGTTGATGGCGTAAAAAAGAACAGAGGAGGTAAAATTACGCCTGTCTGGAAAAATGTTTTCGAAGCTGCATTGAATATCTATTTGGGAAAACCGCCGGAAGAGTTTGTATATCAAGGCAAAACTTATACTCCTAAGAATTTTGCTGATTCGCTTGGGTTTAATGCCGATGATTATGTTGAATTAACCTCATATACTCATTGTCCATTTTACACGGCATTCGATCTCGAAATTCCTGATAACTGGAGTAAGGATAAGTGGCACGTATGGTGCGTAGATGAATCCTGACTC
>DYHC01000021.1:0-5506 GCA_020724325.1 Melioribacter roseus | reverse complement strand
GATAAGTACTATAACGTACCAGTTGATGAATTAATTGCAATAATCGATTATGCATTATCAAACGGATATTCAGTTTGCTGGGATGGTGATGTAAGCGAAAAAGAATTCGACCGCAAGAAAGGAATTGCTATTGTTCCATTAGATCCTATTGAAATAATAGAAGGCGAGGAGGATAAATCCGAATCCCCGGTTAAAGAGAAAACTATAACACAGGAAATGAGGCAGACAACATTCGATAACCACACAACAACAGACGACCACTTAATGCACATTACTGGATTGGCAAAAGATCAGAACGAAACAAAATATTATTACACAAAAAATTCATGGGGGACAAAGGATAAAAAGTACGATGGTTATTGGTACATGAGCGAAAAATATGTTCGTCTTAAGACTATAGCAATAATGATTCACAAGAACGGAATTCCGCAAGAAATTAAAACGCGATTAGAACTTTAATACAAAAGACCGGGGTAGTCTCAAAAGTAGTTTATCAAAAAAAATAATCTGCGGAAATCTGTGCTATCTGCGGGCTATTTAAGATGAAATAAGTACTTTTGAGACAATCCCGGGTTTTATTGATTGGCGGCTGTATAATTTTTCTATCCGCCTTATTAACGTAATTTTCTAAAAAGCCAATTTTTCTATCGAATAGAAATCTCTTTTCAACCAAAGAAAACCGGTTTATGAATAAAATCAACTCCATTAAAAAAATATTAATAAAGTCTTGTCAACTCATCCAACTCTTTGTAGTTTTACCCTGTAATAAAAAGAAAATATGCTAAACAAAACTTTAGTTTTATTTTTTGCATTAACGTCTCAAGTTTTCTCTCAAATCGCTTTCGATTCAATTAACCAAAACCTTTCTTCGCTTCAAGATTCCGTAAAAGCAAGAATCTTATTAGAAGAGGTGTGGAATAGAAGAAGCAACGAACCTTTGTTAGCTATTCAGCTTGGGAAAGAGGCATTAAAGATTTACAAGCGTATAGATGACTTAAACGGAGAGGCGCTTGCAAAAAATTATTTGGGTATTGTTTTTGTAAATATCGGCGTTATAGAAGTAGCTTTTGAGTACCACAAAGATGCTCTGGTTTCAGCAGAAAAGGCTAATAATCCAACTCAAATTGCTTACTCACTTAATAATCTTGGCGAAATATTCCGAACCAGAAACGATATTGTTAAGGCAACAGAATATATTCAACGCGCAATTCAAATCTTCGAATCAATTGATGATAAAAAGGGTCTGGCTTACTGTTATGTAAATCTTGGACGTTTATATAATTCACAGGATGATTTTAACAAAGCGCTCTATTTTTTTGAAAAGGCAAATGACATTGCGCGCAAGTTAAATTATGAAGACATGTACGGCAGAGTTCTGCTTGCAATTGCACGAATTGCACAACGAACCGGCGATTATGCAATAGCCAAAAAAACTTACAAGGATCTTGAAACTCTTTACAACAAAAGCAATTACTTAAAAGGTATTGCCGGGGTTTGGCGCGGCTTGGGCGAACTTGCTTACAGCAAAAAGAATTATAAGGAAGCTCTGGATTATGCTTTTAAAGCTCTCGAACTCAATACAAAAATTTATTTTGCCGAAGGCGAAATTAACACACTAAATAGTATCGCAAAAATTTATCTCGCACTTAATAACATAAAAACCGGAGAACAACATTTATCTCTTGCTCTTAAAAAGGCAAGGGAAATAAATTCGGCTTCACTAACCGCTTCAACTTATAAAACATATTATGAATTATATAAACAGTCCGGAAGAACCGACAGCGCTCTTCACTATCACGAAAAATATTACACGCTGAAAGACTCAATTGTAACTAAAGATGAAATGATAAAATTAGGCGCGCTCGAATCCCTCCTAAAAATTGAAAAAACTGAAAAAGAAAAAGAAATTATCCAAAAGGAATTGGAAAGTAAGACCCGGCAAAGAAACTATCTTATCATAATAGCAATTCTATCTCTACTTATAGCAGTTATATTATTTAAACGATACTTCGACAAGAAAAGAATATCTGAAGAGTTGAACAGTATAAATATTGTAAAGGATAAATTTTTCCGGATTATTGCGCACGATTTACGTGAGCCGTTCAGTGCAACATTTACTGCTCTTGGTTTACTTAAAGATCAGTACGACGATCTAAGCGAATCTGAAAAGAAAGAAGCAATTGAAATGATAAGCGGATTAATTAAGCGCGATTTTGATCTATTAGAGAACCTGCTTCTCTGGGCAAGGAATCAAAGAAAAGAGATTAACTTTAACCCGACCAATCTTAAACTGAATCCAATTATTAGTAAAACAACCCAGCTAATAGAGACAAGTCTTGCAACCAAAAACATACTGCTGACTATAGAAACAGACAATTCGTTTGAAGTTTATGCCGACGAGCAGATGTTAAACACAATACTACGCAATATTATTTTTAATGCCGTAAAATTCACTAATGAAAATGGTCATATTAAAATTTCTGGCAACCGCTCCAACGGAAGCTGTATAATCAAAGTTTCGGATGACGGCGTTGGAATGGACAAAGATACGATAACCGATCTCTTCACACTTAACAGAAAAACTATTTCCAGAGGAACTGCCGGAGAATCGGGCTCGGGCTTGGGAATGATACTTGTTAAAGAGTTTGTTGATAATCATAAAGGTACTATTAAAATAGAAAGCGAACCGGGAAAAGGAACGGTTGTAATCCTCTCTTTTCCAACAAGAAAGTAATTTTTTTTAAGTCTAACGGAGGTGTTATGCATAAATTATACAACTCTCTTCTCGTTGTTTTAATCTATTTTCTAATTTGCTCGTTTGCAACGGCACAAATACAGCCGGCTATGCTGGATAGAGTAATGAACAATTTTACTATGCCTACATACGACGGTAATACAGTATCGCTTTCCGATTTTAAAGGAAAAAATGTTCTAATAGTTTTTCCGCGGGGTTATGCTGCGGAAAACCGTTGGTGTTCAATCTGTAATTACCAATATGCCCAGATGCTTGAGCTTTTTAATAAAGCCAAAGAAAAATTCGATCTTCAAATTCTTTATATTTTTCCTTATAGCGAAGAAAAAACCCACGAGTGGTTCGATGCATTCCCGGATCAAATGGCATTAATTGAATCAATGAAAAACCCAAAAGACGAAAGCGAACAGAGCAAGCGAAGAGCCGCTTTTGCTAAAAGTTATTTTACAGAAAAATATGAATTCAAAAAGGGAGAAGTTCCGGCTCCATTCCCTATCTTAATTGATTCTGCAAGAACTGTCTCTAAGTCGCTGGGTTTATTTATGACCGAGTGGGGCGGATCCAAAGTAGATCAAAATATTCCGGCTGTTTACCTGCTTGATAAAAACGGCGTGCTTAAGTTTAAGTATGTTGGCAGACCGACCCGGGGTGAATTATCTGCTTAATGTAATTGAAAAATTGTTATAGTTATTAATGCTAAAAGAAGTTAATGTAAAGATCCGCAGAGGTTAAAAAAACCCTTTGTTGCCTCTAAAGTAGAATTAATTATTAGATTAGACTCCTGATAAATTCAGAAATTTTATTTCTCAATCGTTTCGCTCCTTCGAAATGACAAGCGATATTTTTCAGATAATATGTTTAAAAAGAAAAAATCCTCAAGTAAATTAGGGAAAAACTTAGAGGAGATAAAATGGAAACAAGAGAAAGACGGTCGGCAGAATTCACAAACAAGAATATATTTATAGGAATAGATAATCACAAAAAGAGCTGGAAGGTAAATATATTGTGTGAATCAATAGACCATAAAACATTCACAATGGAACCGGAGCCGGAAATATTAAATAAATATTTGCGTAAGAATTTTCCGCAAGGTAATTATTTTAGCGCATACGAGGCTGGATATTGTGGATTTTGGGCACACGAACAATTAGAAGATCTGGGAATAAAATCAATAGTAGTAAATCCAGCAGATGTCCCAACAATGGACAAAGAGAGACGAACAAAAAACGACAAAGTAGATTGTAGAAAAACAGCTCGTTGTTTACGCAGCGGAGAATTAATGAGCATTTACATACCAAGCCGAGTAGACCAAGAAGATAGAACGCTTCTTCGATTACATGTTCAATTGACAAAAGAACAAACGAGAATAAAGAATCAGATAAAATCGATACTTGGTTTTTACGGAATAACAATATCAGAAGAAAAAGCAGTTAGTAATTGGTCAAGAGCATTTATAAAGTGGTTAGAGACAATAGAATTCAAAACCGAAAGTGGACGTTTAGCGCTGAGGATACAAATAGAAAGATTACTTTCTATACGAAAGACAATAGCATCATTAGTAATGCAAATACGTCATCTGTCTAAAACCGAAAGATACCGTCAATCTTCAGAACTGCTAACAAGTATCAGTGGAATAGGAATATTGACAGCCATGCACATTTTGGTGGAGATTATAGACATCAACCGATTTAAGAATTTAGATGAATTGGCATCTTATATTGGTCTATCTCCACGAGAACATTCTAGCGGCGAAAAAATCATTACTGGTAAAATGACAAAAAGAGGAAAAAGCTATTTAAGATATTTGCTTATAGAAGCATCATGGATAGCAATTAGAAAAGACCCTGCGCTTATGATGGCTTATACTGATTACAAGAAAAAAATGATAGCTCAAAAAGCAATCATTAAAATTGCCAGGAAACTACTTAACAGAATAAGATTTGTATTAAAGAACAAACAACCATATGTAATAGGAGTTGTAAATTAAGGAAGTGTTAATCAAATTATAATTTTACCTGTGGCTGATTGCAATGAAACCTCTGCGGCACTTATAAAGTTGTTCGCTTTTTTCAGATTGCAAGCCACAACAATTTTATTTTAACCATTATCTTGCGGCTTCTATAACTATTGATGTATGACCGCTAATAAAAGACTAATTAAATTGATTAACTACTTTTTTTCAAAAACATTATTTTAACCAACGAGGCAATCAGTATTAATCTTTGCTTCATTACTAAACTAAAATTGAGGATACTTGCTTTTTAACATAAAAGAGGTTACTAGATTATAAAGTTTGGCGGTAGGAAGCGTGCCGGATTGCTGGGCTTCTTCCGTATCTCCCGACAAAAAAGTTGATTTGAAAACTAAATGCTCGCAAACCACTGAACCCAAACTGTTTTATATTTTGTGTTGGCAACCGTTTTTATTGAAAGTAAAACCACCAAATTCATATAAATATTTTTTAAGCCTATTTAAAGAGCATCATGCTAAATTTTAAATTTATTGTCTCGTGCTGATTAGGCGCCAGACATATAAAATTGAATTGCCGATCACCATCGCCCTGAAAATATTCAAAGCGAATAGGATAAAAACCTATTTGTAATGGAACGACATATGATTTGTACAAGTCATTTCCATGCAATCCATCGTTATTGATTATTTCACGTCCATTAATAAAAAATCTTGATCCATCACTGGAACTAAGGGCAAAGAGATAATATATACTGCACTCCTAAAATAAGAGACACAGCTGAT
>DYHC01000020.1:10692-14316 GCA_020724325.1 Melioribacter roseus | reverse complement strand
AAATATTGACGGTCAACAGGATATAAAAAGCATTCGTTGACCTTCAAGGTTTAGGTTCGACTCTCGCGAACCGTCAACTGATGGACGGGAGAGAAATGAGAAGCGATATTTTCCAGAGGATACTATTGAGAAGTTGAATCCATTACTGCGAAATATTTTGAAATCGTCTTAATTTTTGAATACTTTTTTGCTCGCTTTCATATACTTTTTTTATTCCGTCCCCAAGAGCTTTTTCAATATCACGGATATCTTTAACAAGCCGGAACATACCTCCAATTTCTACAGATGCTGCCTGGTCGGTGCCCCACATTGCACGGTCTAATGTTATATGACGTTCAATAAATGTTGCTCCTAATGCTACAGCAGCAAGAGTTGGAGCTAAACCGGTTTCGTGACCAGAATAACCAATTGGTACTTCAGGAAATTTTTGTTTGAAGGTTTGAATAACTTTTAAGTTTAGCTCGTTAAGAGCACATGGATATGTAGAAGTAGATTGTGCTATCAACAAGTTATCTCTTCCGAGTACTTTTACCGCATTTTCAATTTCTTCCATAGATGACATTCCGGTAGAAAGCATAATCGGTTTACCGGTTGCATGCATTTTTTTTAGCAGCGGAAAATCAGTTAAAGAAGCAGAAGCAACTTTATATAAAACAGGATTAAACTGTTCAAGAAATTCTAATGCCTCCTCGTCCCACGGAGATGCGAACCAATCGATCCCTTTCTGATGGCAATATTCATTTATTTCGCTATACTGATCAAAGTCGAACTCAACCTTGCGGCGGTAATTGATATAAGACATTCTTCCCCAGGGAGTTTCGCGTTCAATGTTCATCTGGTCTTTTGGTACGCAAAGCTCGGGTGTTCTCTTCTGAAATTTTACCGCATCACAACCGGCAAAGACCGCCCCATCAATCATTTTTTCAGCTAATGCTATTGAACCGTTATGATTAATACCAATTTCGGCAATAATGTAAACCGGTTCATCGGTACCAATATTTCTATTTCCTACTTTAACTTTTGCGTGTTTCATTTATTTCCCCTCCTAATTACGTTTTTGTTTTTTATCGATTTTCGATTTGATAATTAATTCTGCAAAATCTCTTACTGCACCGTTACCGCCTTTGCTTTTAACTATAACATCGGCAGCATTTTTTGCGAATTTTGTAGCATCAGCCGGCGAAGCAGAAAGTCCAGCCAGTTTCATAATTTCAACATCATTTGTATCATCACCCATGAAAGCAACTTCGGAGATTGTAATTCCCTTTCTTCTTAATATTTCATCCAAAATTTTTTCTTTTTCATAAATACCAAGGTGAAGTTCAGTAATCTTTAATTTGCGTGCACGACTCGTAACGATTTCAGTATTTTCACGGGTAATAATTCCTGTTTCAACATCAGCAATTCTTCTAAGCCGTTCTATACCCATTCCATCTCTAATCGAAAAGCGTTTTAGTTCCTCTCCTTTAGCAGAATAATAAACGCCGGTGTCGGTTAATACGCCGTCAACATCGAGCAAAAGTAATTTAATTTTGGCAGCTCGTTTTAGAATTTCATCTTCAGTCAACTTTCGTTTTTTCATAAATTTTTCCTTGAGCGGAATTGATTTTTAATTGTTTGAAAATATTTCGGTTACCAGCAAGTCCATCCGCCGTCAACAACAAGGTTAGCACCGGTCATATAAGCAGAGGCATCACTTGCAAGAAAGATAAGTGCGCCTTTATAGTCATCCGGTTTTGCCATTCTGCCAAGCGGTGTTTTAGCTGAATATTTCTGTATAAAAAATTGATCCTGGGAATTTTCAACACCACCCGGCGTAAGTGAATTAACACGAACGCCATCCTTGCCCCAGTAGGCAGCAAGGTAACGAGTAAACATTAAAACAGCACCTTTTGTAGCTGAATATGCCGGTGGTTTATAAAATGATTGTGAACCGTCTTCTTTTTTGTAAAGCGACTGATCTGGCGCCGCAATTCCATATGTTGATGCAATATTAATTATGCTTCCAAATTTTTGTTTAGCCATTTGGGAGCCGAAAATTTGCGAACATAAAAACACGCCGGTCAAATTAACATCGACCGATTTCTGCCAAAGTTCAAGCGGATAGTTTTCGAATTTGGATTGTTCGCTTGCAGCTTTAGGGTTTTCGAACATGTCGTTTATTGCTGCGTTGTTAACAAGAATATCAATATGTCCAAATGTTGAAATAGCTTTATCCCGGCATTTTTTTAATGAATCAGGACTTGTAACATCAATAGAAATTCCGATAGAACTTGTAACAAGAGTTTTAGCAAAATCCCCGCATAAATTTTTATCAATATCTCCAACAATCACATTAGCGCCGGCTTCGCTAAGTGCTTTACAATGCTCTTTCCCAATCAACCCCAGAGCGCCGGTTACAATTGCCGTTTTATTACTCAAATCAAAAATCTTCATTTAACCTCAAAAATATTTTTAACAATTCCACAATAGTCACTCTACATTTTTCATTATACATCAATCTCACTACATATTCTTAACCGGTTTCATATTAAAGTTATCTACTTTTCTGAAAACGGGCTGAACCGGTTCTCCGCGAAGCATCTGCTTCAATTTATTTTGATCAACCGCCTTTTTAAGAATTTCCAAAGATTCTTCGAGAGCTTGCAAAGTATAATCAACATCAGAATCGGAATGGGAAAAACTCATGTTGTGAAAACCCTGCCAAAGAACACCGCGTTTTATCATCTCCTGCTGCATTAAAGATTTTTGCAGAAGCGGGTTTCCGGCTTTTTCATCGAAGGTTGCCATCGAACGCCAGTTATATCCGACAGCTTTAGTAAAATCGATTCCGAGTTTTTGTGCTAATGAATTATAACCGTTCTTAAGTTTGGAGCCCTGAACATTCAAAAAGTGTGGAACGTTCTTTTCTTTAAGTTCTGTTATTGTAGCTTTGGCAGCAGCTAATGAAAGGGCTTCGCCTCCAAAAGTTGTATAGAAAAAAATGTCTTCATCTGCTAGCTGCATTATTTCTTTTTTTCCTGTTAATATTGAAATAGGCATTCCGTTAGCAACAGCTTTGGAGTATGTAGCAAGATCGGGGGTAATTCCAAAATATTCCTGTGCACCGCCAAGAGCCATTCTGAATCCGGTCCACATTTCATCGAAGATTAGAACGATTTTATTTTCATTACAAAGGTTTGCTAGTTTGTGCAGAAAATTATCTTTTGGTTCGTTGAAAACAACAGGTTCTAAAATTATAGCAGCAATGTTATCGTCAATTGAATTCCTAACAGAATCAATATCATTATAGTTAAATGTGAATGAGATTGCTTGAACGGCTTCCGGAATTCCCCGGTTGCGGGCAGTAACGGCAATATACCAGTCGTGCCATCCATGGTAACCGCAGCATAGAATTTTATTTTTGCCGGTGTAAGCACGTGCAAGCCGTACAGCAGCGCTTGTTGCATCTGCACCGGTTTTACTGTATCTAACAGATTCCGCATTTGGAATAAAATCTCTTATCATTTCTGCAACCTCAACTTCGAGAGGATGCATCATAGAAAATGTTATTCCATCTTCCAACTGCTTCTTAATTGCTTCATCAACTTTAGGATATGAATAGCCAAGTGATAATGGACCAAC
>DYHC01000020.1:0-10682 GCA_020724325.1 Melioribacter roseus | reverse complement strand
GATATACTCATTTGCATCTGCATCCCAAACGTGCGAACCTTTTCCTTTAACAAGATATTTTGGCGCTACGCCTTTTATCCATTGAGTAGGACCTTTTGCAAGCGTCTGGGTTACTGAAGGAATTAATCCGAGAGCACGATTGTAGAGTTCATCCGATTTTTCGATTGAAGGAAAACTGTTTGTTAAACTGATTTTGTTAGCCATAATATTAATTTTACAATTATTGAGTGTGTTTAATTTTCTTATTTCTGTATTCGTTTATATTTCTCAAATCGTTCAGATGCTTATCATACCAGTAAGTTCCGGCAAATTTATGATTGATCTCAATAATTTCGGGTTTTTGTTCAAGCAGTCTTAAAATATCATTGAGACCGAAATCAGGGTTAAGAGGATAGAGTTCTTCGAAAACTTTTTTAATGAAAAAATAATCTTCCTCGTAATCGATTGTAAATCGTAAAGAGGTAGACATATCAAGCCCGGTTTCCCATTCAACGTTTCCGATTCTGAATGAATCGTTATGTTCCCACATAAATGGAGTAGTGTGTTCGCGTTCAAAATCTTTTGAAGCGTCGCGCCAAGCATATTCCAGAGATTGGAATGAAAATATTTCTACATCGTTGCCGTCGGGATATGTAGCCGGATGCAGGTTGCTAACGTAATCGAATTCCTCATTATCAATGTAAAAACGGATTACACGGTCAATAATTTTGTTGTCGATTAGCGGGCAATCCGAAGGAATCTTTACAATTGCATCTGCACGGAATAATTTTGCAACCTGATAGTGGCGGTCCAGCAAATCGGTTAAATGCCCGCGGTAGCAATTAACGTTTGATTGCGAGCATAGCTCCTCTATTTTGTCGTCTTCACTGTTTTTTGATGTTGCAATTACAAGTGTGCCAATCAAATTGGCTTTTAAGACTCTTTCAATCATTCTAATAAGAAGCGGTTTACCAAGAACAGGCAGCATAACTTTACCCGGTAATCGGGTAGAAGAAATTCGTGCTTGTATTACGGTAACGATGTTCATTATACGATCCTTAAACTGTATTTGCTAATTATTTCGTCGATTGAAATATGCGGGGACTCAATTAAGTGAAGCCCTATTCTTGCAATTCTTTCGGCAGAAGTTCCATTATTCTGTAGCGGCAGAAGTTTGTTGAGTTCGTTAATGTTGAAGTAGGAATGAACTTCTTTACCCAGCGTTAATCCTACAAACGCTGTAGAAGAATATTGAGTTATTAGAACATCGCAATTTGCAATCATGTGGTTTGTATTGCCGCTGGAAAAGATTACTGAGCCGGGTGCATATTTATTAATTTCTCTGGTTGCTCTATTCACCTTTTCGTTTGGATGGAGCTTGAATATCAATTGCTTTCCATTTGCAATCTTAACACAATCTTTAATAAATTTTATCCGCCTTTCGAATTTGAAAGTTTCCCTGGCATCGGAAGTGCAGACAAGAACGTAGTTCTTATGCTCGAAATCATTATTCAAATATTGCTTAAGGTTGTCAAAATTAGGAATTCCGGTTACAATAATTTTTTCCGGTTTAACACCTTTCTGTTTAACAAAAAAATCTTTGTAACCATAAGAAGCCACACAAAATAAATCATACAGGTATGACATTCCCATTGCCGAAGTGCTTGCCAGCCAACGAGGAAGATTTAGATATTTGACAAGGTAGAACATAAAATTCTCTGGGTCGGTCATTCCTTCCTGAACAAGAATTACTTTTTTATTCCTGATGTTTTTCGGGTAAATTAAATCGGCACATGTGTAAATAAGGTCGTATTCGTATTTAAGCCCGCGGTAGTCAATTTCCAGATTATTGTCGCGCAAATACTTTTCTGTTGCTCTTCTAAATGGACCGTTTAGAATTGAGAAGTTGAGGTAACCCTTGCTTACTACGTAATTGATAAATCCATCGGCATAGTAAGGTGTAAAGCGGCATTCGTAATCTTGAAAATGATGCGAAATTTGATGCATCATCGAAGTCTGATTTAACGAACCGCATATAAACAGAATTTTTTTCTTTGCCATTTCCGTCCGGTTTCTTTTGGATGTCAAAATTAACAAAAAGTAATGCCCAAAACTTCAAAGAAGTTCAAATTCTCGGTTAAATAATTGTTAAGAAAAATTAAAAAGTCAATTCAGTTCTTAATACTAACTTAACAATGGCTTTACATTGGCTTAATATTCCCTTTGTATGTTTAAGCATCGTTTATTGCTTTTTTATGAAGATAGCACATATATCCGACTTACATATTTGTATTAATTACAAACGCAATAATCTATCCCGAGTGAAAAGATTGATTAAACAGATTTCTTCTTCAGGGATCGATCATCTTGTTGTTACGGGCGATATATCAGATAACTCAAGAGAAGAAGATTTCATCTGGTTCAGAAATATATTGAAGGAGAACGGGTTATTACATTCTAACAGGACTTCAATAATAATTGGCAATCATGATATTTTCGGCGGTGTTCAGACGGCAGCAGATATTATAGATTTTCCTTCGAAATGTGCAGGAGTTGATTTTAAGGACAAAGTAAGAAATTTTGTTAAATACTTCGAAGAACTTTTTGAAAATGCTTTTTCACCCTCTGCCAAATCAATTTTTCCATTTGTAAAAGAGATAGGCGATGTTGTAATTGTTGGAATTAATTCTGTTGATAAATATTCTAAATTAAGGAATCCGTTTGCTTCTAACGGATATGTATCAAAAAATCAGTTGAGTGAAATAAAGAAAATATTTAATCTTAAAAACGTGGCAGAAAAAAATAAACTGGTATTAATCCATCATCATTTTTATAAGAATAATGTTTCATCCAGAAGTTCAGAGCACGCAATATGGAGCCGGCTGGAAAATTTTACTATGAAACTACGCCAGCAAAAAAGATTAATTAAATTATTCAGAGAAAATAATGTTGAATTAGTTTTGCATGGTCATAGTCATGAAATAATAAAATACAACCGCCACGGAATAAATTTTATAAATGCCGGCGCATCGGTTTTGGGCGAGCATCACCAAGAGCCGGGGTATTTTATAATTGATACTTCAGCCGCAGAAAGCAAAATTAGTTTCGAAAGTATTAACGGAACAATTCCTTCTATTTCAGAACCGGTACTGAAAAATAATCTGTTACCCGAGTTTGCGAATTAAGTTATTAGAACCGCGTATCTTTATTTTCTCATTATTAACCCGTCTTTTCCAATTTTGATAACTAAGCTCTTGCAGCAGAAAATGACTTAAGGGCATCTCTAAAAACTATTTTTAGGTAAATAGAACGCTGATTTCCGCAGATTGCATTTGAGGTTTTTAGAGATGCCCTTAAGTATTCAAAAAGCTCCGATTGATTAACCTTTCGTTTATAAATTATATCCATTGAAAAAATTATTTGGCACAGTTTATGTCCCTATTTGGTTCTATTTTAGAAATAGAGAGCGCAAATGATATCAATGAATCATACAAAAACTTTCAAAGGCGGCGTTCATCCAAAAGAGAAAAAAGGATTAACCGAAAATCTTTCGTTCGAAGAAATGCCTAATCCTAAGCAAGTAATAATTCCATTGACTCAACATCTTGGCAAGCCGGCTAAACCAATTGTTAAAAAGGGAAGTGAAGTTTTAGCCGGAGAAATTATTGCCGAGCAGGATGGATTTATTTCTGCTCCGGTTCATAGCCCGGTTTCTGGCAAAGTTTCTAAAATAACCGCGGGCTCTACTGTAATTGGTTTTCCTAAAGATGCTATTGTAATTGAATCGAACAAAATAAATGAAATTGTTCTAATGCCTTCTCTCGATCCGGAAATAGTAACTGCCGAAGAAATTAGAGAACGAGTTAAACTAGCCGGAATTGTTGGACAGGGAGGAGCTGCATTTCCTACCTATGTTAAACTTTCTCCGCCTAACGATAAAAAAATTGATATTATCATACTAAACGGATGCGAATGCGAACCTTACCTTACACGCGATTATCGTTTAATGATTGAAAGAACCAACGATGTTATAAACGGACTCCGTTTAATTATGAAAGCTGTTGGAGTTAGCAAAGGAGCCGTTGGTATTGAGGACAATAAACCCGAAGCAATAAAAAAACTAAAGGAAGCTGTAAAAAATTTCCCCGATATTTCAATTGAAGTTCTTGAAACCAAGTATCCTCAAGGTGCAGAAAAAATGTTGATAAAAGCTGTAACAGGCAAAGAGGTTCCTCCCGGAAAACTTCCTTTTGATATCGGTGTAGTTATTCAAAATATTGGCACTGCAATATCAATCTATGATGCAGTTGTAAAAGGCGAACCTCAAATAACAACTGCTATAACCGTTTCAGGCTTAGGTATTAATCAGCCTAAAAATTTAATTGCCCGTGTTGGAACTCCTCTTGCAGATATTTTGGACTATTGCGGCGGTGTTAAAGAAAATGCCGTTAAAGTTGTAGTAGGCGGACCTATGATGGGTGTGGCTCAGTACGATTTTTCTGCCCCTGTTATGAAAGCTACTTCGGGAATTTTGGTGTTAACGGAAGCTGAAATTAATGACTACGAAGAAACACCATGTTTAAGATGCGGAAAATGTGTTGAAGCTTGTCCGCTATATTTAATTCCTACAAAATTAGCCAGACTTTCTGCAATAGAAAAATTTGAGGATGCAGAACAGCTTGGAATAACTGTTTGTATGGAATGTGGAACTTGTACCTATACCTGTCCTGCAAATCTTCCACTTGTTCAATGGATTAGATTTGGAAAGCAGAGAGTTATGACTCTTCAAAGAGAAAGAGAATTGGCTTAATATAACATACTTAGATAATATTATGTAACCCGGAAAGCAAAGTAAGTGAATTGCTAAGAACGTAATCAAAGGAATAAATAATAAATACTATGGAAACTATTTCTGCTAATCCTACTTACAAATTAGAACTTACGAGTTCGCCGCATGTTCATTCGCGCTGGTCTACCAAGCAAGCGATGTGGTTTGTTGTTATTGCACTAATTCCTTCTCTTATTTCCGCGGTTGTTTTTTTCGGACCATATCAGTTGGTAATTGTTTTAACAAGTGTATTGTTCTGTGTAGCTACTGAATATCTGATCAAAAGAATAAGGAAAAGAAAAGTAACAGTATCAGATGGAAGTGCGGTAATTACAGGGCTGTTACTAGGATTAATTTTGCCGCCAAATTTTTCGCTATCATCAACAGCTATTGGAGCCGTTTTCGCAATAGCAGTAGGTAAAGAAATTTTTGGCGGATTGGGTTACAATATTTTTAATCCGGCTTTAGTTGGCAGAGCGTTTCTGCAAGCAGCTTTTCCGGTTGCAGTAACTACATGGACGGAACCAAATTTTGCGGTTGACACCGTTACAAGCGCCACTCCTCTTGCAGCATTCAAATTCGATAAAGTACTTACAGATATTCAACCAATGTTTTTAGGAAATGTTAGCGGCTCACTTGGAGAAACATCGGCTATTGCAATATTGATTGGAGGAATATTCCTAATTGCTGTAGGTGTAGTTAATTACCGCGTTCCGCTGGCAATGATTTTAGGAATGATACTTTTTGCAGGAATATTCTGGGTAATCGATCCAATCAAATATCCTAATCCGGTCTTTCAATTATTTGCCGGCGGATTTTTATTTGGAACATTTTTTATGGCAACCGATTGGGTAACAACGCCAATTACTTCTAAAGGAATGTGGATATTTGGTTTTGGCATCGCACTTCTTGTTGTTGTAATAAGAATTTTTGGCGGGCTTCCGGAAGGCGTTATGTATGCAATTCTTATTATGAATTCTGTTGTACCCATTATAAATCGTTTTACTTACCCTCGAATATTTGGAGCGGCAAAATGAAAAGTGTAATTCACATGATTGCTACATTGACAATAATAGGTGTTGTTGCCGGCGGTCTATTATCCGAAGTTAATAACTGGGCTAATCCTTTGATCACGGCTAATCAAAAAGCTGAAACTGAAAAAGCTATCTTTCTGGTTCAGCCGAATGGCAAATCTTACGAACCTGTAAAGAGCCAGGAATTAGAAATCTATAAAGTCTTTGATGAAAACAAAAACATTATAGGGTACTCTTTAGTTTCTGCCGGAAATGGATTTCAGGGTAAAGTAAAAATTATGACCGGATTGAATAATGATTTATCGAAAATAGAAATGATAGAAATTTTAGAACAGGTTGAAACACCGGGACTAGGAACAAAAATTACAGAAGAACCTTTTAAGAAACAGTTTGAAGGATTACAAACTTTACCTCAAGTTAAGTGGGTTAAAGGAAAAGCGCCTGAAAATCCTAATGAAATAGAAACAATTACCGGCGCAACAATTTCTTCTAAAGCTGTTGTTGATATAATAAATTTTGGTCTCGGCAAAGCCAGAAGTCTAAAAGAAAAAGGTGCTTTATGAAAGAGAAAAAATCTCTTGGTTATGAATATCTAAAAGGCTTGTGGGAAGTTAACCCCGTCTTCAAACAAGTTTTGGGAATGTGTCCTGCTCTAGCCGTTACGGTTTCTGTTATGAACGGGCTTGCAATGGCTCTTGCAACCACATTTGTTTTGGTCTTTTCCAGTTTGCTTATTTCATTCATACGCAAGTTAATTCCCAATCAGGTTAGAATTGCTGCCTTCATTGTAATTATAGCAACGTTTGTAACAATTGCGGATCTCGTAATGAAAGCAAAATTCCCTGAACTAAGTAAGGCTTTAGGTCCATTTGTTCCTTTGATTGTTGTTAATTGTATCATACTTGGAAGAGCAGAAGCATTCGCTTCTAAAAATTCTCCATTCCGTTCATTAATAGATGCGCTTGGAAATGGAACAGGATTTTTAATTGCCCTGGTTGTAATGGGAGGAATAAGAGAAATAATCGGTTCAAGAACGCTGCTTGGATATCAGGTTTTACCAAATGGTTTTGAACCCTGGCTAATTATGATACTTCCGGCTGGTGCTTTCTTAACACTTGGTCTTTTAATGGGACTTGCAAATTTCTATGTTGATCGAAAAAATAGAATTGAGAAACAGGAGCTTGTTCAAAAGTACCGTAAAACTCCTGATAGTGTAGAAATAAAAGGACAGGAGGCGTAGAATGGAACTTTTTATAATTTTTCTATCAGCTGCTATAGTTAATAATTTTGTACTATCTCTCTTCCTTGGTATTTGTCCTTTTCTTGGCGTTTCAAATAAAACATCTTCTGCTGTATCAATGGGAATGGCGGTTACATTTGTAATGGTACTTACTTCTATTGTAAGCTGGATCTTATTCTTCGTTATATTAGTTCCCTACAAGATAGAATTTCTTCAGATTCCATCGTTCATTCTTGTAATTGCTTCCCTTGTTCAATTTGTTGAAATGGTAATTAAGAAAGTTAGTCAGCCCCTTTACAGAGCGCTTGGTATTTTTCTTCCATTAATTACTACTAACTGCGCAATTTTAGGATTAGCTTTACTTTTATCTATGAGGGAATACTCATTAATACAAAGCGTAATATTTGGACTTGGGGCAGGAGTAGGATTTACTATGGCGCTCTTTATAATGGCGGGCATTAGAGAAGAACTTGAATTAACAGATGTTCCTAAACCATTTCGCGGTGTGCCTATTACACTTATTACTGCCGGTTTACTTGCATTGGCTTTTATGGGTTTTGCCGGAATGATTTAAAATGTTTTGATGAAATGAAAAGAAATTTATTATACATATTAATCCTAAGTTTTCTGTTAAGCTGCAGTAGAAATGAAACTTACAAACGCACTTCAATAATTATGGGCAGCACGGTAGAAATACAAGTTAGAGGTGTAAACTCCGTTGTTGCTAATAAAGCAATTTATGCCGGATTTGAAGAAGTTAAAAGATTAGACACATTATTTTCTACATTTATGACCGGCAACCCGATGTGGAAGCTAAACAATACAGATGCAGATGAAATAATTGTAAATAATGAAATGTTCAGCATGCTAAAAAGATGCGATGAAATCTGCAGACTAACCGGAGGTGCCTTTGACCCGGCTATTGGAAATCTGATTGAGGTAATCGGATTTGAAAAAGGTTCGCCTAAATTACCAACTCAAATTCAGATTAACGAAGCATTAAAAAAAATTGGCTGGAAAAATTTGCAGCTTAAAGATGAAAACACAATTGTAAAACCTAAATATGTAAAACTGAGCTTTAATGCAATTGTACCCGGATACGCTACAGATAAAATTGCCAACATTCTTTCCAACTACGGAATAAAAGAATACTTGATAAATGTTGGCGGTGAAGTCTTTGCCCGGGGTCAAAATTGGAAGATCGGCATTCAACACCCCAGGAAACAAAATGAATTGCTCGGCGCTATTAAAGTAAATGGTATGGGCGTTTCTACTTCGGGGGATTATGAAAAATTTTTTAAGAAAGATGGAAAAAGATACTCCCATTTAATTAATCCGGTAACCGGTTATCCCGCAAATGAATGTGAAGCCGTTACAATTATTGCTAAAGAAACGCTGCTTGCCGATGCACTTTCAACGGGAATCTTTATCCTTGGTCCGGCTAAAGGAATGGAGTTAATTGAGAAATTAGAAAATGTTGAAGGTATTATTGTTGATACTACAGGTACTATTCATCAATCATCAGGTTTTGAAAAATATTTAGTGAGGAAATAAATGGAGCTTACTGTAATTATTGCTATTGCTACTATGGGCGGACTCGGATTTATTTTTGCAAGCGGATTAGCATTTGCAGATAAAAAATTACGTGTTGAAGAAAATCCAATAATCGGAAAAATAAACGAAGTACTTCCGAATGCAAACTGCGGAGGATGCGGGAGCGCCGGATGCTACGACTTTGCAGTAAAAGTTGTTGATGGCAAAGCTTTACCAACCGGATGTCCTGTAGGAGGCGAGGATACCGTTCTTGCAATTGCAGAAATTCTTGGTATCGAATCTGTTGCCGCTGTAAAAATGATTCCCCAAATTTTATGCCGCGGCGGTAACAAAGAGGCTGTAAAAAAATTAACAGAGTATTATGGTCCAATTAGTTGTAAAGCTATGGCTCTTGTTTCGGGCGGAAATAAACTCTGCTTCTACGGATGTCTTGGTGGAGGCGACTGCGCTGAAGCGTGTCCTTTTGGTGCAATGTTTATGAATGAAAACAATCTTCCTGAAGTTATAGAAGAAATTTGTACCGGCTGCGGAATTTGTGTTAAAGCCTGCCCTCGTAACTTAATTGAAATGCATCCGGCAGATAGAAGTGTTTTTGTGTTTTGTAAGAATCAAGACGATCCCAAAAGATCTAAGGAAGTATGTTCGGTTGCATGTCTGGGATGCGGAATCTGTGCGCGTAAATCCGATGGCGGAATTGAAATGGTTAATAATCTCGGAATTATTAATTACAATAAACTTGATGAAACCAAAATTCCATTTGAAAAATGCAGTACAGGCGCAATTCAGAAAATTGGCGGTAGAAATATACCGGTGAATTGATGGATGAATTGTTTGTTGAAGAAGGAACAGTTTTATCCAATGATAAAGGTGTTGCCGAAGTAGAAGTTTTTCCAGAGGAAAAATGCGAGGAATGCTCTGCTAAAATTTTCTGCAAACCGAATAAAGATAATAAAAATATTGTACGCGCAGAAAATTCCATCGGAGCTAAGATTGGTGATTATGTAAGAATCGAAATCAAAGGCGGTTCTATTCTATCTGCCTCATTCGTACTTTATGGATTGCCTCTTATTATTCTGGTTGCCGGAATTTTTTTGGGTTTAGTAATCTTTTCTTCTTATAAACTTGCTGAACTTTACTCGGCTCTCTTTTCAATTGGATTAACTGCAATTTATTTTCTACTTACTTTTTTTCAAAATAAAAAAGAAAAAAATCATATCCTTCCCAGAATTGTTTCTATCAAAAAAATTAACTGATTGCCACTTTGATTGGTTGATGTTATATTTTTGATAAGAAATAAGAATCATTTTCGGTGTTATAATGAATGAACAAAAAAATAAATTGATGATTTATGGTGCTAATGGTTATTCGGCACAATTGATAATCGAAGAGCTAATTGAGCGCGGAGTAAAACCAGTTCTTGCCGGTAGAAATGCAAATTCGATTAGTAAAGCTGCAGATAAATATTCTTGCGAATACAAAATATTCGATCTTATCGATGATGCAATTGCAAAAAACTCACTCGAAGAAATTCATACAGTAATCAATTGCGCCGGACCATTTAAGTATACCGTGAAAGATTTAATTGATTACTGCCTGACAACAAAGACAAATTATGTAGATATAACCGGTGAGATACCGGCATTTGCTTATGCATTCGGATGCAGCAGCACAGCAAAAGAAACCGGAATTGTAATTTTACCGGGAGCCGGATTCGACGTAATTCCAACCGATTGCCTTGCTAAAAGATTAAGTGAATTGATGCCCGATGCAAATCACCTTCAACTTGGCTTTCTGAACAGGAAAGGCGGAATTTCAAGAGGCACTACGCTTACCTCTCTTGAGTTTATTAACGGTAAAGGTAAAGTAAGAAAAAACGGAAAAGTGATCGATTCGCCATTGGGTGAATTTAATGTTAAGATAAGGCATGAAAACTTTGAATTGTACGGATTATCAATTCCGTGGGGTGACGTTTTTACTTCCTATATTTCAACAGGTATTTCTAACATAGAAGTCTATATGGGTTTACCTAAACTTCTTTATGCCTTTA
>DYHC01000019.1 GCA_020724325.1 Melioribacter roseus | reverse complement strand
TCTCATAAACCCATTTGTATAAAGGTGAGAGTTTAAGTATTTCTAATAATTTGAGTGTCCAGATAACAGGTTTTTCCGGCAGTGAAATTATTTTTTTCCCGAAACCAGCATAATCTAAAACTGTTTGATAGTCTTCTTTCATAGTAGTAAAATCTTTTGCACCGATATTGAAAGTATCATTTACATTTTCATCCGGAAGAGTAATAGTTAATTCAATTGCTTTGCATAGATCCTCTACGTCAAGCAGCTGATAACGGTTATCGCCTTTGCCAATTATCGGAAAATTTCTACCATCTTTAACCCAATCATAAAAAAGAGCAAAGACTCCAAGCCGTTCTGGTCCAATGAAAGATTTTGGACGGAGGATTGGCACGCACATTCCTTTTTTTCTGTATTCAAGACAAATTTTTTCCGCTTCAATTTTTGCATTGCCGTATGATCCAACACCATCAAGTTTATCAGTTTCATAGATAGGGTGATGATCAGGAATTCCATAAACAGCGGTTGAAGAAATATGTACAAATTTTTTGATACGGTTTAAGAATGCTTCATGAATTAACAGTCGTGTTCCTTCAATATCCGTAGAACGAATTTCTTCAGTGGAATAAAGCGGTAATGCTGCTGCTGAATGAATGACAATATCCGTATCTTTCATTGCATGTTTAACAATAGAGCTGTTCCGGATATCTCCTTTAATCACTTTAACTTTATTCACAACATCCAGGTAATTAAAATCGGCGATATCGAAAGAAGTTATTTGGTAATCTTTCATCAATAAGTAGCGGATCAGATTAATTCCTAAAAATCCAGCACCTCCGGTTACTAAAATTCTCATTTTCTTCATTTTTTTGATGTTTATGGGAATAAGAAATAAATTCAGAGGTAAGTTATTAAAAAATCAGCATTTTCTTGACATTCTTGCCATATAAAAATATATTTGAAACCTTTGGAAAACAGAATTTCGTATTTGGAGGATGTTTTGAAGCAAGAAAGAATAACAAGATCAATTAAAACTGAAGATGCTAACCATAAATGGTTTTTAGTCGATGCAAAAGACCAGGTTTTAGGAAGATTAGCTGCTAAAGTTGCAGGAATTATTAGAGGTAAGAATAAAGCCATTTTTACACCTCATACAGATACAGGTGATTTTGTAGTTATTATCAACGCAGAAAAAGTTAGATTAACCGGAAAGAGAGAAACACTTAAGACATACGTACATCACTCAATGTATCCTGGCGGACTAAAAGTGCGAAGTTATGCAGAAGTAATGGCTAAGAAACCGGAATTTGTTGTTGAAAATGCTGTAAAAGGAATGCTTCCTAAAACACGTCTTGGTAAAAAACTAATAAAGAAATTAAAAGTTTATTCGGGTGAATCGCATCCGCATTCTGCGCAGAAACCTGAATTAATAAGTTTATAATGGAGCGATTTAATGGTCGATAAAATTTTTGTGGGAAGAAGAAAAAATGCAATTGCCAGAGTCTATTTAAGAAGCGGTTCTGGTAAAGTTGTTATTAATGACAAAGAAGTGGAAAAATATTTTCCGCTTAAAGAGCATAGAGATAACATTCAGCTTCCGTTTATTGCTACAGAAACTGTCGGCAAATATGATGTCTTTGCTAATACTAATGGCGGTGGTATTTCTGGTCAGTCCGATGCTATCCGATTAGGAATTTCCAGAGCATTAGAAGAGATAAATCCGGAATTCCGTTCTTCGCTAAAATCGGAAGGATTGTTAAAGAGAGATCCAAGAATGGTAGAAAGAAAGAAATACGGACAGAAGAAAGCAAGGAAAAGATTCCAATTCTCTAAGAGATAATAAAGAATTAATTAATTTATTCACCAGACATACTCTTGGATTTGTCACCGTGTCCCGATAAATCGGGATGAAAGACAAAGATGATAAGAGTAGAAGAAAAACGGAGAAAACATGTCAAAAGTAGAGCTAACAGAGCTTATTGAATCAGGTGCACACTTCGGTCATTTAACACGCCGATGGAATCCCAAAATGAAACCTTACATTTTTATGGAAAAGAATGGGATTCATATAATTGATTTGAAGAAGACCCAGCAAGCCATTGAATCTGCTGCACAAGCAATGACGGGGATAGTATCAACCGGCAAGAGGGTTCTATTTGTGGGTACAAAGAAACAAGCCAAGAGTACTATTGCAGCCGAAGCGAAAAGATCGGATAGTAACTGGGTAAGTGAAAGATGGCTTGGCGGAATGCTTACTAATTTTTCTACAATCCGAAAGAGCATTAAACGGCTTCAGAACATCGAAAAGATGGAAAGCGATGGAACATTCGAAAAAATCACAAAGAAAGAACGTCTCTTTTTAACACGTGAAAAAGATAAGCTTAGAAAAGTTCTTGATGGTGTGGAAACAATGTCTAAAATTCCCGGAGCTTTATTTGTAGTTGATATTAAGAAAGAATCTATTGCTGTAAAGGAAGCGTTAAGACTTAATGTTCCGATATTTGCAATAGTAGATACAAATTGCGACCCAGAACCAATTGATTATTTAATACCGGCAAACGACGATGCCTCTAGAGCCATTGAAATTATTACGAAAGTTATTGCCGACGCGGTTATTGAAGGTACTGCAAAATCTAAAGAATTGAGAGCACAGGAAGCTGCAGAAAAGGAAAGAGAAAAGAAAACAACTGAAGTAGATACTACTGATACAGATAAGAAAGAGGCTAAAGGAAAAGTAAGAAGAGTACGCCTTGAAAATAAAGATGATAAAAGAGGGAGACCCCGAACTGATAGAAAAGAAAAACCCGGTTCAAAACCAGAAAAAAGAACTGATGAAAAAAGTGATCTAAAAAGCGAGTTTAAACCGGAATCAAAACAAGATAATAAAGAAGAATCCAGCAACTAAGAATTTTGAAAAAAGGGAAATAGAAAATGTCTGTTAGTGCCAATCAAGTAAAAGAATTAAGAGAGAAAACCGGTGCCGGAATGATGGATTGTAAAAAAGCTCTGGAAGAATCCGGCGGCAATTTTGAAAAAGCAATTGAGATCCTCAGAAAAAAAGGGGCATCAATTGCTGCAAAAAGATCCGAAAAAAGTGCAAATGAAGGAGTTGTTTTAACTAATACATTTAATAATGGTAAATCCGCTGCAATTTTGGAAGTTAATTGCGAAACTGATTTTGTTGCTAGAAGTGAAGACTTTACCAACTTCGCAAGTTTTGTGATGGATTTAATCCTAACAAAAAAACCGAGCGATCTATCGGAACTGATGGAGTTATCTAAAGACGGCAAGAAAATTTCTGATGAACTTAATGCAGTTATTGGTAAGATTGGCGAAAAAATAGAAATCTCCAGATTCGCAATCGAAAACTCCGATAACGGTTTACTGGTTGATTACGTTCATCACGGTTCCAAATTAGGCGTAGTTATTAAAGTTGATAATTTGCCAGAGGATAAGGTAGAAGAATTTCAGCCAATACTAAAAGACATTGCAATGCAGATTGCCGCAATGAGACCATTAACAATTTACCGCGAAGAAGTAGATAAATCCTTAATTGAAAAAGAAGTTGAGATTTACAAAGAGCTTGCAAGAAAAGAAGGTAAGCCGGAACAGGTTCTTGAAAAAATTGCAATCGGAAAACTCAATAAATTCTTCGAAGAAAATTGCCTTTTGGAACAGGCATTTATTAAAGATAACACAAAGAAAGTTGGCGATTTGATTAGTGAATTCAATAAAAAGAATTCTACGGATTCAAAGCTGATACTTTTCCGAAGATATCACATCAGCGATGAAAATAAATGATTCCTTAAAAGGTCTTATTTTAGAATAAGACCTTTTTTTTTATATTGGAAACTAATTATGGTACAAATTCTAAAGTACAAACGAATTCTCCTTAAATTAAGCGGTGAATCTTTAATGGGAAAAAAATCCTTTGGAATAGATCCGCAAATCTTAGAGTATTTTGCTAAGGAAATTAGGAAAGTTCATGAACTTGGAGTTCAGATTGGAATTGTTATTGGCGGTGGTAATATTTATCGCGGTTTAAACGCGCAGGATCAGCGGATTGACAGAGTAACCGGCGACCAGATGGGAATGCTCGCTACCATTATTAATTCGCTTGCCCTTCAGAATACTCTAGAAAATAATGGAACTTACACAAGACTTATGTCTGCAATTAAAATGGAAGAAATTGCAGAACCTTATATTAGAAGAAGAGCTATTAGGCACCTTGAGAAAAAGAGAGTTGTAATTTTTGGAGCGGGTACTGGTCATCCTTATTTTAGTACAGATACCGCAGCATCATTAAGAGCGGTTGAAATTGAAGCTGATGCTATTTTCAAAGGTACGCGTGTCGATGGAATTTTTGATTCCGATCCGGAAAAGAATCCGGAAGCCAGCCGTTTTGATGAGATATCTTATATGGATGTACTAAAAAAGAATTTACGTGTAATGGACCTTACGGCAATTAGTTTATGCCAAGAAAATAATCTGCCTATTATTGTATTTAATATGGATCAACCGGACAATCTGTTAAAACTGGTAACCGGTAAGAATGTAGGCACAACGGTAGGGAATTTTTTAAACAGTAAATAAATACGAGTCTGATATGATTAATAATCCAATTATAAAAGATGCCCGTCAAAGAATGGATAAAACCATTGAAGCATTCAGAAATGAAATAACCAGGATTAGAACAGGAAAAGCCACTACTGCTTTATTAGACGGAATTAAAGTTGACTATTATGGAACTCTTAGCCCATTAAACCAGGTTGGAAATGTTTCCGTTTTAGATATTCATACAATTTCAATTACACCATGGGATAAAACTATGGTCCCAGTAATTGAAAAAGCCATTCTTTCTTCCGACCTCGGTTTAAATCCAATTAGCGACGGAACAAATTTAAAAGTTCCTATTCCCATTTTAACTGAAGAAAGGAGAAAAGAACTGGTTAAACTTGTTAAGAAGTTTGGCGAAGAATCTAAAGTTGCTTTAAGAAATGTAAGACGCGATGCAAATGATCATCTTAAAAAAATGGAAAAAGAAAAAAAACTTACTGAAGATGAATTAATAGAAGCCGAAAAAGAAACTCAAAAACTTACCGATGAGCACATTGCAAAAATTGATACGCTTATAAAACATAAAGAAAAAGAAATAATGGAAGTGTAATATTTAGATAAGCAGCAAAATACGAGCTTCTTTACAGAAACAGCCAACCCTTTTGGATTTTTTTAACAAAGACCCATTGTTAATACTCTATCAAAATATTACTTGACTTAAAATATTCTACTACTTACTTTGAATTGAGTATTGGTTGATCTATTCAAAGTTATTCTAAATATTTTTCTAATAAAAAAATCTAATCAAATGAATAAATTGAACGTAATTATAATTGATGATGAGCTTCACGGCAGAGAAAATCTTAAGAAGATCATCGAAACATATTGCCCGGAAATTGAAATTAAAGGGATGGCTGCTTCTGTTGTTAATGCAGTTGAACTCGTTAATACTCATAAACCTGAATTGGTATTTCTTGATATTAACATGCCGGTGCTCGACGGATTTGACTTCCTCGATGAATTTACCGAACGGAATTTTATGGTTGTCTTTGTAACTGCGCATGAAGAATTCGGAATTAAAGCTGTGAAAGCCGGTGCTGCCGATTATATCATTAAGCCGGTGAATATTAAAGAACTCAAACAAACAGTCAAAAAACTATTGTCCCTTCGTAAAAATATGATTAAGGGCAGTACGGCAGTTAAAGATGATAAAATTATTATTCCCGCTTCTCACGGATTTGATGTTATAGCGGCTGATGATATTGTTCGATTGGAGGCTGAAGGTTGTTACACCAAAATAGTTTTTAAGGATGGCAGAAATAAGATCGCCTCCCGCACATTAAAAGAATTTGAAATTAGCGTACAGAAAGAAAAATTTTTCAGAATTCACAAATCTCATCTAATCAATCTGAATTATATAAAATCGTATTCGAGTGCCGGCGGATATTTTGTTACGATGATAGACGGCAGTAGAATTGTGATATCGCGCAGAAGAGCGCCGGAGTTTACCCGGAAAATAAAAACCGCACTAAAAGCTGTCTGAGTATGAACAAAAAATTTTTAATGCTCATTACATTTATCTGTTTTCATATTACTGCTCTCTATCCGCAGACACCGTCATATTATCATTACACTACTTCCGATGGATTAGCCTCTTCAACTGTTTACAGCGTGTTTCAAGATAAGAATGGGTTTGTTTGGTTCAGTACATTAAACGGTTTGAACAGATTTGACGGCAAGAAATTTATTACATACGGAATGAAAGACGGGCTTAATTCAAATTCCATTACATACTTAGCAGAGAACGAAAAGGGCGAGTTGTACATCGCAAATCATCAGATAGGAATAAACAGATTCAGAAACGGCAAGTTTGAAAACCTTCGTACTACTATTGGAGGCAAAAGAATAAATATAACGTACCTTTTTGAGAACAAAGGAATTTTATATGGTCACGAGACTTATGGAGTAATATCCATAATAAAAAAAAGTGATGACTATATTTTACGCACACACCCGTTTGTTGTTAACAGATTAATAAAAACAGAAAACAAAGAAATTTTTGCATTGACAGCAAAAGGTATCTACAGATTAGAAAACAAAAAGCTGGAAAAACCGAGAATAGATGGTTTGCCTGAAGAAAATATTTACTCTTCTGCTTTGAAGAACGACGGAAGTTATCTTGCCGGAGGCAACGGAATTATTTATCAAATAAAAAATGATAGGGTGGTTGGAAGTTACTCCGTAAAATTATTCCAGGAGAATATTGTTTTTAATTTAATTGTGGATTCACACCGGAACATTTGGTTCTCTATAAAAGGGAAAGGATTCTACGTTATTCCCAGCGGTTCAAAAAAAATAATTAATCTTGGAATAAAACTCGGGCTTGAGAATACTCAAATCAATTCCATGATGGAAGATAACGAAGGCAATATTTGGGCGGCTACTTACGGCAAAGGAGTTTATTGTTTAACTAATCTCTATATCCAAAGTTATACTGAAAATGACGGCTTGATTAATAACCACATAAACAGCATTCAAAAAAGTGAATCGGGCAAAATAATTATCGGTACGATTAACGGGATAAGTATTTTAGAGAATGGAATTATTGTTCCGTTAAAATATAATTCCGGGAACGTTATAACCGGGTATATAAATAATATTATTGATTCGAAAAATTATTTTACAATCTCATTAACATCGGAGGGGGCAAAGTCCACTTCTATTAACCACGAGGATTTAAGATTTCGGATTACTCGCGTGCAATCTTTCTGCGAAACGAGCGATGGGTTATTTCTTTTCGGAAGTATCGGCAATAATATAATTGTTGAAAAGAAATTCAGTTATCAGAAGAATTCGAAGTGGATTTATGTTTTAGGCGACAGTAATTATGCGAATAGAATAAATTATCTTTTAGAAGATTCGGAAAAAAATATTTGGGTTGCAACTAACCTGGGCTTATGCAAATTATCTTACAGAAAAGATGATATAACAAAATGGAAAAAAATATTCTTCCCAAACGATCCGGTCTTAAATTCAAAAATAACTTTTATCTATGAAGATAGGGAAAACAATTTATGGTTTGCCGGTTCGAATGGTATAGCGCAAATTAAACTTGTTGATAATTCCATTACGAGTTATACAAATATTCTTGGTTACGATATGTCCGGTTCTACTTCGATAGTGAAAGATAACTTCAATAGAATTTGGATCGGAAATATGAGAGGAGTTTATCTGTACGATGAGAAATCTATCAAACATATCGACAGCCGCTCGGGGCTTACTTCTAGTGAAGTTCTCTCACTTTGTTATGACGACAAATTAAACCGGCTGAATATCGGCACAAGCGATGGAATGTGTGAGCTTAATATTAGTCTGTTTGATAACTACAAAATTTCTCCGCCTAAGATTTTTGTTAACAAAGTTACAAGCGGAGATTCAGCTTATACCGATTACAGCAGTTTAGAATTTGACCGCGATAAAAATAATGTGAGTATCGATCTATCTGCAATCAATTATTCATCGCCGGGCACACTCATTTATAAATACAAATTAAATGAGCAATGGTATGAAACGAACGATAACGTTTTGAATTTCAGTTCTCTTCAAAACGGCAGATACAATTTACATATAGTAGCAAAGACACAAAATTCGGGCTGGAGTAGTCCATATCTCTTATCATTTGCAATTAAACCCGGATTTACCGAGACAATTTGGTTCAAAGCCGGTTTCTTTTTATTGGTTTTCTCAATTGCGCTTTTTGTTCTGCTTTGGCGGCTGAAACAGAAAACAAAAAGAATCACCGGGCAGCTGGAATTAAACGAGCGCATCAATTCACTAAAGCATGAAGCACTTTCGGCAATGATGAATCCTCATTTTATTTTTAACGCACTTAATTCGGTGCAATATCTAATTAATCATCAAAGAAATGAAGAAGCGAATGATTACATAGCAATGATGGCAAAGTTGATTAGAAAAAATCTCGATTCTGCCGGAAGCGGATTTATTTTATTATCCGAAGAAATAAACAGATTAAAACTTTATCTCGATCTCGAAAAACTTCGGTTCCAGGAAAAGTTTTCTTACGAGATAATTACCGGCTCGGATGTCAATACTGATTCTACGATGATTCCAAACATGATAATTCAGCCGTTTGTTGAAAATTCTCTCTGGCACGGAATAATAAATTCTGGCAAGAACGGACGGCTGACAATTTCATTTCTGCACGAAGATATTGAAATTGACTCTCTGATCAGCAAATCATTATTAATAAAAGTAACTGATAACGGAATCGGCATTAAAGAAGCAATGAAGAATAAGAAAGAAGATCATATTTCAAAAGGAATACAAATTATTGAAGAGCGGCTGAAACTTCTGAGTGCTAAAATGGAACTGCCTAAGCCAATCATACTTGAGGATTTAAGTGAACGCAACAGCAACTCACACGGAACTGAAGTAATTATTTCTCTTCCGCCAACTCTTTACAGAACTTTTGTGCCTTAGCCCAATCTACACATTTTTGTATCAGCTTTGTTAGAACCTGCTGCTCAACAGCCGGGGCACTCTGCCACTATTCTGAGGATTCTGCGTTTAAAGGATTTAACGCAAAGGTCGCAAAGAATTCGCAAAGGTCGCAAAAAAGAATTAAGTGTCAAAACTCATTCTCGAAGTCGGGGCAGTTATAACAATTGTTAAGCAGAGGTAATTACCATTCACTTCTTAATTCCTACCGTTCATTTAATCATCACCGCCTAAAACTTGTTTGCTGTTGTTGCGGCAAAGCTCTGTATTTAGATTCGAACCAAAATCTTATACAAACCGATGAATATTTTAAAAAAGCTTATGGCATTGTTTTCAAAAAAAATTTCTGGTTCGGTACCTCTTTTAATACTCAGAAAGAATTTAGATGAAGAGGTTATCAAAGAATATAATTCAGTTGAAGAAGCTATAGCCGATTTAGAGAATGATCCGGATGTATCCTCAGAGAAAATTAAGAGATTAAAAATAGCATTAAGAAGTTTGAAGAATAAAACAACAATTAAAATTATTAATGGAGAGGTAATAAAATGAAAAAAATACATTTTATAGCGGCATTCTTATTCTCCTTTGCAGTAACTAACCTAATAGCACAAAGTGCTGCAGTAACATGGCCATTGACAAGCAATCCGAATCCAAATACACCAACCGGAAATCTTCAAGCATCAGCTCAGACAATTGGCGCTGGTTCTGCATCCCCTTTTATGATTCTTTACCCACAACAACCATATTCAAGTAGTGGACAAAGTCTTGTTACGGGTTATCAAGGTCCTGGCTGGCCGGCTGGTCCAGTTAATTATACAAGATATATGCAGTTTGATATTAATCCTACAGCCGGAAATAATTTCACTGCTCAATTTATTTCATTCAAATATAGAGATAACCCACAAGTACCGACTAATTTCAACTTATTGAAAGCTGAAGTCTGGTATGCAATTGATAATAATTGGAATAGCAGTGTTCAACTTAGCACATCTCCATTAGATTATTTGAACACAGCCGAACAGACATTTTCAAAAAGCATCAACGTGCAAGTTCTAAATGGGCAAACTTTTCAGTAAGGATTTTCCCTTATGCACCAAACGGAAGTCTGGCAATGACACCAACTCTTGCTATTCATAGAAATTTGATCATTGAAGGTAGAACTTCTCCAGTTGTAACCAACGGCTCAATCTGCGGCATGAAGTTTAATGACTTAAATGGGAATGGCAGAAAAGATAGTGGAGAGCCAGGATTAGCCGGCTGGACAATTAATTTATCAATGGGAGCTGTGAACATGACAGCTATAACCGGTGCCGATGGAAGTTATTGCTTTAACAATTTACAAGCCGGTACCTATACATTAAGTGAGACACAAAATCAAAACGGCTGGCAGCAAACTTACCCAACTAATCCATCAACACACACAGTTGTACTTCCAGCCGGACAAAATGTATTGAATGTGGATTTTGGTAATAAGCAATTATTTGGTTCAATCTGTGGAATGAAATTTAACGACTTGAATGGAAACGGAGAGAATGATAATGAACCCGGGCTTTCGGGCTGGATTATTGAATTGACTTACAGCGGACCAAACGGAGTGGTTACACTTAGAGATACAACAGATTCTAATGGAGGTTATTGTTTCAACAATCTTGCATTTGATAATTATACTATAACCGAAGTAAATAAATCTGGATGGACACAAAAAGCACCAGCAAGTGGCAGTTACACTGTAACAATTAATCAGGAAGTAAATCTCATCGGATATGATTTTGGTAATAAAGAAATACTAAATCCGGATTGTTCTGATTTTGAAAACAACTCTTTGAATGGCTGGCAGGCTAATAATATTTCGACATCGTTCCAGCAAAACGGAAACAACCATTACATTCAAACAACCGATCAAGCCGGTGTATCAACATTCTATACTACGAGTAAACCATATACCGGCAATTGGACAAGTCTATTTTCAAACGGATGCGGCTCACTCTGTTTTGATATTAATTTCATTTATGGCGGTCATGTTTTCCAAGGTCAAACTCCGCCGCAGACTTTAACTCCATATATTGCAATTGAAGGGAATGGATTTAAAGCATCATTTATTGTCAATCAATCAATTTCAGTCGGGGGTGGATGGCATACATTCTGCGCACCATTGAGTTTTCTTAATTCAGATGGAACGCTTCCGTCAAACTCTGATGGTTATTGGATAATGACAACCGGTACGGCTAGTGATTGGAACTCACTTTTAACTAATGTTACAAAAGTAAGACTGCTTGCCGATCCCACAAGTTTTCAAGGTGAAAAAATTGGTTATGATAATATCTGTCTAAAGAATTCCGGCGATTGTAACACTCCTTTGAAGCTTGGTTCAATATGCGGCTATAAAATTCTAGATAAAGACGGTGATGGCGAAAGAGACTCCAACGAAGATATTATTCCAAACTGGGGAATAACATTATCTAATGGAACAACAAGTACTACTGTTTATACAAATGCAAATGGAGAATATTGTTTTAATGATCTTCCCGCCGGTACTTATACAGTATCAGAAGAGCACCGCATGGGCTATAAACAAATTTTCCCACCAGATCCCGGAGTTCATACTATAACACTTTTGCCTGGAGAGAATAAAACAAATATCAATTTCTCCAACATCGAAGATATTTCTGTTAAGCTTGGTTCTATATGCGGAATAAAATTTAATGATATAAATGGAGACGGCATTCAAGATCTTCCTAATGAAGTTGGTTTAGCCGGTTGGACATTCCAGCTTACCGGCGCTTCAAATCAAACAGTAGTTACCGACTTAAATGGAAATTTCTGCTTCACGAATTTGAGAGCCGGCTCATACACAATTAAAGAAGTAATTCAAGATGGATGGGAACCAACTTCTCCAAATACTAGCGGAATTATTAACGTTACTCTTGCCGAAGGCGAAAATCGTGAAGGAATATTTTTCGGCAACAAAGAAAAATTTGGCTCAATATGCGGTATGAAGTATAACGACATGAACGGTAATGGAAAATGGGACCCGGGTGAGCCCGGACTACCGAACTGGCAAATTACACTTTCATCTTATCAAAACAATTATACAGGACAAGGAGGAGTTGGTAACAGTTTGAATTTAGTCGCTGCTGTAACAACCGATCGAAACGGCAATTACTGTTTCACTAATGTTAGACAAGGAAATTATTTGGTCGGTGAAATTCAGAAAGATGGTTGGACGAAAACAGAGCCCTCCGGATTTGCGCATGGAATTACACTAACTCCAGGACAAAAAATTGAAGGACTAAATTTTGGGAATAAAGAAGACATTACAGTTCGACTCGGTTCAATCTGCGGCATTAAGTTTAATGACAAAGATGGCGACGGTGTGCAAGATCCCGGTGAATTAGGTATTCCTGATTGGCAAATACAAATTGGCGGACCAGTTGATATGACAGTTTTAACGGACAAAGAAGGGAAATTCTGCTTCGATCATTTGCCGCCGGGTGAATATAAAGTTGGCGAGAAATTCCTTTCTGGTTGGAGACAGACTAAACCAACATCGATCTATTATATCGTTCAGCTTGCATCAGGAGAAAAAATTACGGATTTGCAGTTTGGAAATAAAGAAGATGAAGAAGTACAGCTTGGATCTATTTGCGGAAATAAGTTTAATGATAAAAATCGTGATGGAAGGAAAGTGAGCAGCGAGCAGGGAATTGCTGGATGGACTATTTATCTCGAAGGTCCAATGAATTTAACGGCGGTAACCGATGCAAACGGTGATTTCTGTTTTTATGGATTGATTCCCGGTACATACACAGTAAGAGAAGAAAATAAAACCGGATGGAGACAGACCAAACCTTCTTCTATAACTTATACTTTAGAAGTCGGTAATGGTGATAATTTTACGGGAATTGATTTCGGAAATTTTGAAGACCCATCTGTTACGCTTGGTTCAATATGCGGAATTAAATTCAACGATTTGAATGGAGATGGTAAGAAGCAAGATAATGAACCGGTAATTCCAAATTGGACAATCAATTTATCCGGCACAATGAATTTAACTACTCGGACTGATTCGAGAGGTAAATTCTGTTTTGATAACTTAATATTTGGACGTTATACTGTTTCAGAAGCGCATAAAGACAGATGGAGACAAACAGCTCCTTCAACCGGAAGCTACACAATTGAGCTATCTGAAGATAATAGTAAACCCGATACATTCTATTTCGGAAATAAAGAAGATATTGCTATTCGGAACGGTTCAATCTGTGGAATGAAATATTTAGATAAAAATGGGAATGGCAGAAAAGATCTTACCAAACCCGGGATAGCTGACTGGCAAATTAATATCAGCGGTCCGGTTGATAGAAGTATTTTTACTAATAAGGAAGGCAACTATTGCTTTGATAATCTACCGCCGGGAACATATATCTTAAAAGAAGAACCAAAAACAGATTGGGTGCAAACTTATCCATCGTCTCCAGGTTCTTTTACAGTTACACTTGCATCTGGCGAGAATCTTATTGGCTATTATTTTGGGAATAAGTATGAACCCAAACCGGGTTGTGTTGAGGCGCCAAGCGGTATGGTTGCTTGGTGGCATTTAGATTTTTCTGCTAGAGATGGTAGGCAAGATATCGCGGGATTTAATAATGTAGGCACTATGATAAATGGACCCTTTCAAGTTGCAGGTAAAGTTGCGGGTGCATTGCAGTTTGATGGAGTTGACGATTATGTTGAAGCTGCCGATCACTCTGAACTCAACTTCGGCACTGGTGATTTTTCATTTGATGCTTGGATTAAGACTTCAGATTCTCAGGGTGTAAAAGCAATTATTGATAAGAGATCCCAGATGCAAGGAACTGGATATTTTATTTTCCTTAACGATGGCAAACTAAGTCTGCAGCTAAATGATAACCTTTCCATTTGGGCAAATTATTCGACATCAATTGTAATTGCAGATGGTAATTGGCATCATATAGCAATTACTATACAAAGAAATAATTCCCAAGGGCTAAAATTTTATGTTGATGGTTTACCAGTTCAAACTGGAAATCCAACTTCACAACAAGGATCTATTAGCAATACTACACCACTTCGCATTGGACTAAATACCTATATGCAAGCTTCCTTCTCGCAAGCATTCAAAGGAATACTTGACGAAATAGAATTATTCAAACGGGTCTTAACACCTGAAGAAGTGCAAGCAATTTATAATGCCGGAAGCGCCGGAAAATGCAAACCGAATACTCAAGGCGGTTCTGTCTCGGGTACAGTTTGGTACGACACAAATAATAATGGAGTTATGGATCCAAACGAAGTTGGATTAGCACAACGACCTGTTTTATTGAACGGTCCAACAATTGCCATAACAGAAACTGATGACGACGGAAATTATGTCTTCACAGATTTGAAACCGGGTGATCATACAATATCAATT
>DYHC01000018.1:1951-14704 GCA_020724325.1 Melioribacter roseus | reverse complement strand
CTTGTATCAACCAAACCGATTGCCATTGCATTAACAAGAGGATTTGTTTTATAGTAATTTTCAAACTAGATTTCTCCGGCTACTGTAGGAACGCCAAAGCAATTTCCATAATCTCCAATTCCTTTAACTACACCTTCAAATAGGTAGCGTGTCCTGGCATCTTCAAGAGAACCAAACCTGAGTGAATTTAAACAAGCAATTGGACGAGCGCCCATTGTAAAAATATCCCGCAAGATTCCGCCTACACCCGTCGCCGCCCCCTGATAAGGTTCAACTGCTGAAGGATGGTTATGTCTTTCTATTTTAAAGGCGATTGCTAATCCGTCTCCAATATCAATCAGACCAGCATTTTCTTCTCCGGCTCCAACAAGCAGCTTACCGCCGCTTCTAGGAAGAGTTTTAAGAAGAGCAATTGAATTTTTGTAACTGCAATGCTCGCTCCACATAACAGAAAAAATTCCTAATTCTGTAAATGTTGGCACTCTCCCTAATTTTTGACATATCCAGCCAAATTCCTCTTCTGTTAATCCGTGTTCTAGAGCAGCTTCTTTGTTTACTTCCAATTCTTTCATTTATCATTGAATTTGAATTTAACAATACGAATATAAGAATTTTTTTTACGCTCCCTAATACACTTTTAATAATTCATAAGCTGCCGATATAATGAAAAACTAAAAGTTTTTTTACTTTCTCCAATAAAAAATCCGGCAAATATCATAGAAATCTCCAATGAGCATAATCAGTTATTACTCCTCTAAAATTATTGATAGTAAGCGCAAACCTTTCTATTTTTTACCCGTCTTAAAGTTGTAAATTGCTAACAAGTTTCAAACGAAGCGAGAATAAAATGCATAATAATTCTGCCTTTCATAGTTATTGGATTATAGCCGCGGCTATTATAATTGTATTGATTGTATAACTCTACCCGCTTACTTCTTATGAAAGTTTGAATATGAATGTTACCCGTACCGAAGCTGTTCAAATAGCAAAGGATTTTTTGAAAGAACAGAATGAGTACGTTGATAATATGTATGTCGAAGTATTTCTAGATAATTCACCTGTTGAATCCAGATACATATTAAAAAAGCTTGGAGGTAAGGAATTTAAGGAATACGGCAAGAATGAATTATGGTCTAACTTAAGCTGGATAGTCTATTTTCACCAGAATCTGCCCCGCCAAATTCAGCAAAAAAGCATTACAGTAGATGTTTCAGATAAAGGTAAGGTTTTCGGTTTTATTAAAACTATTCCGGATTCAGTTACAATTCCATCCGTCTCTAAAGATGAAGCTACAGTTTTAATAACATCCTATCTTAAGAATAAAATTGGGAAAGATTTTGAAAAATTTAAGATGACCGAATCGCGCGAAGAAAATATTAGAACGCGGACCGATTATTCTTTCCGATGGGAAAAAGATGAAAACAAACTAGATGCTAAAATAGTAATAACTTCGCGTGTTCTGGGAAATAGCGTTGGCAGTTTCTCATATTACTTTGAAGTACCCCAGCAAGAACGTGAATATTTTTTAGCAATCGAAGCAATCTACGGTACTGTATCGGTAATTTTTGTGTTGATTATTATGCTCATTGCATTCTACCTCTTCTTAAAGAAATACCACCAGGGAGAAGTATGGATTAGTGTAGGAAGGAATTTCTTCTTTCTCTACTTTTTGCTTTCACTAATTAATCTGATTAATTACTGGCCGGCTATTGGGCATGGAGCAATGATCGGAAATTTATCTTTTCTTTATACCAAAATTATAATATTTGTTATAAACGGAGTAATAATTTCTTTCTTCCTCGCACTTCTAGTATTTGCAGCATGGACAGTTGGAGAATCGTATGCAAGAAGTTTATGGCCTAACAAATTAAAAGGTATTGATGCATTTATTAATGGTCATTTATTCTCAATGGATTCGGGTAATTCGTTATTAAAAGGTTTTGTTTTAGGGTCCGCCCTATCACTTAGTTATTTGGTAGTTGGATGGGTAATCAATCAGCCAAACGCTAAAATTTATTTCTCACCCGTCGGTTTGCTGGATAGTTATGCTTCATATCTACCGGCTTTGTTAACCATATTGGATGGAGCAGCAACAGCAATTTTAGCTTCTATTGGTGTTACATTTTTTATTGTTAACATTTCGTATCAAAGATGGAAGAGGAAATGGATCTCAATACTTCTATCAGGAATTATTACAACATTAGCATTTGTTATAGCAGCTACACCGCCTTCATTAAATAATTTTGGAATAAATTTACTTGCGGGGTTTATATTCGGCTGCGGTATTGCTTACATCTATTTTCTCTTCGATTTGCTTACCATTTTACTTCAATAATTGTAGCAAGAGGGTTTGTAATTTATGCAAGCGATAATTCTTTTTACCAATTGAATTTTATTTTATTAGTAATTGCTTATTTAATTATTCCGCTGATTTATGTAATAAGCCGGATCAAGAAAGAGGAATTTGTACTTGAAAATTACGGACTTCCATCGCACGTATTAAGAATTTCTGAAAGAGAACGTTTAAAGAAGGAAATGGAAATTGCTTCAAGAGTTCAGTTAAGTTTGCTTCCAAAAGAAGAACCGGTAATTCCAGGATACGATATAGCAAGCATTTCTTTACCGGCAGTTGAAGCCGGCGGAGATTATTACGATTTTGTTAAACTGAGCAACAATAAGATTGGAATTGCTATTGGCGATGTTTCCGGTAAAGGTATTGGCGCTGCCATTTATATGACTTTGACTAAAGGAATACTTCAGGCACATGCTGAAGAGAATGTATCACCTTCTAATGTTCTGGTTAAAGTTAACAGGCTTCTTTATAAAACAATTGAAAAGAATTCTTTCGTAAGTATGTTTTATGCTATTTTGGATAAAAACAATAATACAATAACCTATTCTCGCGCCGGTCATAACCCGGGAATCTTATGCAGTCAGCAATCCGGCGGAACAAGGTTACTTCTTAGCAAAGGAATGGCTCTTGGTCTTGAAGAGGGCTCTCTTTTTACTTCTACATTAAACGAAGAAACAATTGAGATAAAAGCCGGGGATATATTTGTTCTCTATACAGACGGCTGCACAGAAGCAATGAACGAAAAACATGATCAGTTTGGTGAAGAAAAATTAATCAGTCTTATAGAATCTAATAGAAATCTTACTGCAAAGGATTTGGTAAATCTTGTAATAAAAGATGTAAGAAAATTTGTTGATAATTATCCTCAGCACGATGATATGACAATTGTAGTATTAAAGAGATTGTAAATGTAAAAATAGAGCAACTTATTTCTGCCATGTAATTTTTTTCTCTATCTCCTTTTCATGCCCGCTCAAGTTGTCTTTAATATTTATCTTTATTTGATATTCCCCCGGTTCAAAATTATTCAAATCCAGTTGAAAATAGATTTGCGGACTTGTATCAAGCGTTTTATAATTAGATTTAAGAGTAATTTTCTGCTCGCTTGAGAATCCTAAAAAATTAGTAATAGAAGAAAATAGTTTTGAAATGCCGGATTTTTGTTCATCCTTATTTTCAGTAATAATTAAGCTCTGTTCAAAATTTGTAAGACCATCATTATCCTTTTCAAGATTATAAATTTCGTAATAAAGAAAAATGGGATCCGTTTTTTTGAATTCATATTCAACGTAGGGTTTTATATTAAGATCGTTTCTTTTGAAATAAGACTCTGCCTTTTCTTCGTTCGAAACATCATTTGCAATTAACAGATCGCTGATATCAAACAAGTTATTGCTGAATTTTTTAATTGTAAAAATCCTGTGCGAGGAAAATGTTCCTTTATCTAACTCTCGTATTAATTCGAATGCCAGCGAACCCGAATCAGGTTGAATTGTAACAGTAATTACATGCACAAATTTATTTTCTCGGCTTATACAAACGTTACCGGTTTTTCTATACTTTTCTGATAGTTCCTTATCAATAAAGAATATTCCAACTTTGTAATTAATCGAATCTGATTTCAGATTCTCATCATGTGGCGGCAAATAATTTATATAAAGATCAGTATGATTTCTCTTATCGCTCTTAAACTGGGCAATTAAGTATGGAACATCAACAGCCGGTCCTTCATACTTTGGTTTGTAATAGGATGGACTATTTCGAAAAAGGTTATCCATATAATCCACATAATTTCCAGTTACTTGCGGACGGAGTTTATCCCTATCCGAAGCCGGCCATACAAATTGATAGTTACCGTTTGAGAACGGATCAGTAAATGCAACGTTTAGACCGTCATAATTCCATACTTCTGTTTTTACTCCAACTGTTCCGTCTGCATTGAAAGCCGGTCTTATTCTAATTCTGTTTAACGGCTCTCCGTATCTTATAACTGTTTTGCCCATGTCTGTTACCCACCCGGCAATTCCAAGCGACGGAACGCTAAAGTTTAAATTGGAATAAGCAACGCGCGTATAATGTTCAAGTAATCTTTCGTTATAGTCGGTAAGAATCAGCGGATCAGATGCTTTCCAGAATGATTCTGTTACTAAATCTGAATTTTCTTCGTTTAAAAAAACTGATTCAAATAATTCCGGTTGACCAAGAAAAAATGAAACGGAATTAACTGTAAAATCGAACCGCTCTATTTTATTCATCATGCCTAAAGCCGTTTTATATTCTTCGTGCGAATCTTTCATCTTAGATGTCTTGTAATATAACAGACCTAACAACAGGTGAACATCCTTATCATCTTTTTTATTTCTTACCAATTTTTTTAGTAAAGGTATTCCTTTTTCGTATTTACCGGCTCCTTCGTATAGCAATGCGAGCTTGATAATTGTACTGTAGTTCAAAGAATCGAGTAAAAGTGCTTTGAGAAAATATTTTTCCGATTCATAAAAATCTTTGCCGGCAGATTCCTGTAAACTCATATAGATTCCGCTTTCTATCCTAACGGAACGGTTAAACTCTTTGAAATCCCTGGCTTTCATATCGCCAAGATTCAAGTATGCATCTGTCCGGCTCGAATCGATCAAAATAATTTTCTTGTATTCTTTTATTGCACTATTACGCGCAAAATCTTTCATCAAATCTGCAAATGCATATCTATACTCTATGTTATCCGGCTCAAGCAATGCTGCTTTTCTAAAATATTCGTATGCAATGTTTCTTGAAAGGAAACTGTTTTTTTTGAGATAGAGCTTTGCAAGTTCAAAATATGATGCAGCATCACCATAACTTCTAATCGATTCCTTAAAATATTTTTCCGCTTTTAAAGTGTCTTTAATATTTAATGACGTAATTCCTTTTATGTAAAGGTCTGTCTTTTCTTTACCTTCTGAAGTTTGGTTAGCTTGATTAGTACAAAAAGAATAAATTGTACTTGAAATGGAAATGACCAGAATAAAAACTTCAATCAATATTTTGATTTTAGATAGTTTCATCTTCGCGGCAGAACAAAATAATTAGAACTAATAATTAAAAGCAATTCTAAATTTCATACTAATTCCTAAAAAAAATTTTTAAAACTCCTGCAACCATTTTAAAATAAATACCGTCTAAAAAAATGTAGAAAATGGAAAGTTTATGAAGAAGAAGATTTTTATTCTAGTATCAATTCTCTCTACATTAATCTCAGCAAATAATGAC
This sequence comes from Melioribacter roseus, assembly GCA_020724325.1. GTDB lineage: Bacteria > Bacteroidota > Ignavibacteria > Ignavibacteriales > Melioribacteraceae > DSXH01. The sequence goes on along the minus strand of DYHC01000018.1, from coordinate 9,102 downwards.
CAGAAAGTTATTTCGCTAAAAAAAGCAGATACAGCAATTATAATTGACGGAATAATTGATAAAGTATGGGACAGCGCGCCGGAAATAAACGGCTTTTTTCAGCTATCACCTTATTATGGCAAAGAACCTTCAAAAAAAACTTACGCAAAAATTTTAACTACAGAGACCTCGCTTTACTGCCTAATTGTATGTTTTGATGAACTGGAAAACATTCAGCAGAATACAGGAAAATTGGACGACTTCGGGGGGGATGTCGTCTCTTTAATGCTCGATACTTTCGGTGATAAGCGAACCGCCTACAAATTTGCCGTTAGTGCTGCTGGTACAAGATCGGACTGCAGACTACTTGACGATGCCCGCAACAGAGATTATAACTGGGATGGAATCTGGTTTTCTGACAGTAAGATTTATGATTGGGGTTATGTTGTTGAAATTGAAGTTCCTTACAAATCAATTCAGTATAACTCCAACCTGAACTATTGGGGTCTAGATATCGACAGATGGATACCGGCAATTTCGGAAGCTCAATACTGGTGCCGTTACGAGCAGAATGAAGGTCAACGCGTTTCTAAATTCGGCAAACTATTGTTTGAGGATTTCAAACCATCTGTAAAAGGATTGAATCTTGAAATCTATCCTACTGCGTTCGGAAAACTTACATATATTGGCAGCAACAAGTATAAGATGGACCCAAATGCCGGATTAGATATTTTTTACAATCCTTCACCTCAATTAACATTACAGGTAACTGCAAATCCGGATTTTGCGCAGATTGAAGCTGATCCGTATGACTTCAATATTTCTCGTTACGAATCCTTCTTTTCTGAACGAAGACCATTCTTTATTCAGGGTAATGAAATCTTTATGCCGTCTGGAAAACAGAGAAATACTGGTTTTTATACACCGTTAGAACTTTTTTATTCGAGAAGAATCGGTAAAAAATTACCCGACGGAAAAGAAGTGCCGATAATCTTTGGAGCAAAAGCATTTGGAAGGTTTGAAGATTGGGAATACGGAGGATTTGTTGCAAGAACACCTGAAAAAGAGTTTACTAATTACGATGGCTCGAATGCTACTGAACCATCGGCATTTTTTATTTCCGGTAGAGTTAAAAAGCAGATTATGGGCAATTCTAATATCGGGGTTTTATTTGTCGGCAAGCAAACTCCCGGCAATTCATATGGCGTGCTCGATATTGACGGAGCTTTCAGAGGACCTTCATGGCAATTGTCTTATCAATTAGCACGATCAATAAAAAATTCTGAAGGCGATTATGCTGCTTCTGCCGGCTACATAAATTTTAGTGAAAGCTGGGTTACAGGTATTAGAAGCAGATACGTTGGAGAGAATTTTGATGTAAACCAGGTTGGCTATGTGCCATGGAAAGGAACTTTCAATTTTGTATCCTTCACCGGACCTATATGGTATCCAAAAGAAGGTGCGGTCTCTCAAATATTAATTTATACAGGACCGGTAATTAACTACGAAAAAGTTGACAGCTACACAGACCACGCATTATTATTAGGTTACAACATGCAATTCAGAAGCAACTGGCGCTTTGAGCTTAATGCTGTACTTGGTAAATCAAAAGACTTAAATGTTAAATACGATTCTTATGAACTATCCTACAGTTCCTGGTTTAATATTAACCCTAAGTGGAATGCAAATTTCTGGGGCGGATACAATAAGACATATAATTTTTCGAGAAACTATTTAGCATTTTACTCGTGGTCTGGTACAAGTTTCTCTATCAAAGCTTCGGATATTATTCGTTTAGGAACAGTATTAAAAGTATGGATAGAGGGAAATCCATCCGGGAATATTGAAGATATAACTGTAAATGCACGTCCTTGGATTTCTATTACACCTGTTAACGATCTCAATTTCTATCTTTACATCGATAATCTATACATTCAATCTTCAGATAAATTAGAGCAGGTTTTTATTGGAGGATTATTCTCTTATCAATTTTCGCCTAAGAGTTGGATCTATTTGGCAGTTAATGAAGCACATGACCGGTTCAACAATACAAGAACTATGGAGTTGAGTAACAGGGTTTCTGTTCTTAAAATAAAATACTTGTATTACTTCTAAGCGACCTTTGAAAAATATCGTTTGTCATTTCGATCTTGTTTTTAGTTGACGGATCGGGAGAATCGAACCTAAACCTTGAAGGTCAAGAGCTTTGTTTTAATTCCTCATGACCTTCAAGGTTGTTAAGCCACGGAAATGACAGAGCAGAAAGCGTACTGTCATTTCATCCAGTCGTTGATGGACAGTAAGAGTCGAACCAAAACCTTGAAGGTCGAGAGCTTTATTTTAATTCCTCATGACCTTCAAGGTTGTTAAGCCACGGAAATGACAGAGTAAAAAGCGTACTGTCATTCTGAACCGAACGAAGTGAGGTGAAGAATCTGTGCGTAGTTCCTCATCCCGCTTTGCGGGATTCGGAATGACGTTCCTCAGTCGCTTCGCTCTTTCGGAATAACATTTCTCGGTCACTTCGCTCCTCAGAATGACATTTCTCGGTCACTTTGTTCCCTCGAAATAACACTTCTCATTCGCTTCGTTCTTTCGAATAGAACCTTCCGAATTTTTCATAAGTCTTTCTTATTTACTTTCCTTCCAGTAAAAACATAATTAAATTAATCCCGAAAAAGCGGGATTTTTTTATGGCATTTAAATTCATTGAACACCCGGCAGATATTGCCGTTGAGGTTGAAGAACATTCTCTGGAAGAGCTCTTTAAATCCGCTTGTTTTTCATGGCGCGAAGCAGCAATGAATATTACATCTTTCAACAAAGAATCATCCAAAAAATTTATTTTCAACGCCGCTGCTCCAGAAATTCTATTAGTAGAGTTATTGAGTGAATTGAATTTTCAACTATACAGTAAGAAATGGGTCTTTGTAACAATTCAGAATCTGCTTATTTGCAAAATAGTTTCTGGCTATCACCTCGAGGTTGAATTATTTGGTCAAACGTTTCATCCCGAAATTCACAAAATGAAAGAAGAAATAAAAGCAATTACCTACCATCAGGTAAAAATTGAAAAGGTCGGTAACCTATTTAAAACTATGATTGTTTTCGATATCTAATCTTTGAGTACTTCTTTGTCTTTGGCTTATTGCAGCAGGTATATAAATGAATATTAACAGAATTGAAATAGAAAAAATTAATGACTACTTATGGGAGATACCAAGAAGGGGAGGAATGCTTGTAGCCGGACGAATCTATTCATCAGAAAAAATGTTAAGAGAAACATTTCAGAATGATGAAGCAGTAAAACAAGTTGTTAATGTTGCACATCTTCCCGGAATCCAAAAATATTCATTAGCAATGCCGGATATTCATTGGGGCTACGGATTTCCGATTGGCGGTGTAGCTGCAACAGATGTTAAGGAAGGAGTAATTTCCCCCGGCGGTGTTGGTTATGATATTAATTGCGGTGTTCGCCTGGCTAAAACTTCTCTTGACTACAGTTCCATAAAAAATAGAGTACAAAAACTTACCGAAAATTTATTTATTGATATTCCAACCGGCGTTGGTGCAAGCGGTGCAATAAAAAAATTGAATTTGCATGAGATTAAACAAATTCTAATTAACGGCTCCGAATGGGCAGTTAATAATGGATTTGGTTCTGTAGATGATCTTATGCTTACTGAAGAAAACGGGAAATTAGAAAACGCAGATCCAAATTCTGTTAGCAGCAGAGCAATTGAAAGAGGAATGGATCAGGCGGGAACTCTTGGCTCGGGAAATCATTTTTTGGAAATTGATATTGTTGATGAAATATTTGATGAAAAAGCTGCCGGCGTAATCGGATTATTTAAAAACCAGATTGTTATTCAGATCCATACCGGTTCAAGAGGGTTAGGTTATCAGGTCTGTGAGGATTACCTTAAAATCCTTGTTCGGTCAGATAATAAGTTCGGATTTAATTTACCCGATAAACAACTTGCATGTGCACCGATTAAATCCTTAGAAGGACAAAACTACCTTGGGGCAATGCGTTCTGCAGCAAACTTTGCATGGAATAACCGGCAGATAATTATGTGTCTGGCTAAAAAAAGTTTTATGCGAACACTCAACATTTCTGAAGCAGAACTTAACTTCGGATTGATCTACGATGTTTGTCATAACATTGCAAAGATAGAAGAACATCTAATTGACGGAGAAATTAAAAAAGTATGTGTCCATAGAAAAGGTGCTACACGTGCATTCCCGCCTAACAGTAAATTAATTCCGGATAAATATAAATCTATTGGTCAGCCCGTTTTAATATCCGGCGATATGGGAAGGTATTCCTTTGTATCAATCGGAACAGATAAAGCAATGCAGGAAACATTCGGTAGTTCGTGTCACGGCGCCGGTAGAGTTATGAGCCGGCACCAGGCATTAAAAGAAGCAAAAGGAAAAAATCTTATTGATGAATTAACCAAAAAAGGAATTGTCATCCACGCAAAAGGTTATAAAACAATTGCAGAAGAAATGCCCCACGCTTATAAAGATGTTTCTGATGTAGTTGATGTAATGCATAATGCCGGAATAAGTACTAAAGTTGCAAAGTTAAAACCGGTTGGTGTAATTAAAGGTTAATAAAAGATGTTGTCTCAAAAGTAATTATTCAATTTTTAAATCAGCGGTAATCTGTTTAAATCCGTGTTAATCTGTGTGCTATTCTTTAAAAAGATTTACTTCTGAGACAACATCATAAAATTTTCATTTTAACTCAGCACGGCAATTGAATTCTCTTTATCATTAAGTCCCATTTCACAATTTGATCCGCGGTTAATAAAGCTTTAATATCTTCCAGCAATTTTTTATTCAACATGCAGATTAAATCTCTAATTCTTTCTGATTCAGGGTTATCTTTTATCTTTTGGCGCGTCTCAAGATTCAGTTTTTTGATTGCTTCATTTGCTTCCTGACGCGTAATTTTATTATTCTTCAAATCATCCATAATTAATTTACGCTTTTCATTAGCCGCTTTCACAATTTCTTTATTAGCGTCCTGAAATTCTTTCAGCAATGGTTTTAGCGATTCATGATAAGTTTTCATTAAAGCACGAATATCGGTTATCTGTGTTTCGGTAAGATTTAATTTGCGGAAGATTAAGCCGAGCTGTTTTGAGAAATCAAAATTTTCCAGCCAAGGTATTCCGCGCATCTTCGGGTCGTTTGCACTAAGACTATTAGTAAGTGATAGTATTCCAAAGTTGAATAGAGATGAACTCAATTTTAAGTCCGAATCTAATGTAGCATCTTCAATTCCGTTAAGAAGATCGTTATTATCTATAATAATGAATTGAGGTGAGTCGAAGTTGACCGGTTTTACAGGCTCAACCTCGTTAGTTTGGCTACAGCCCCATGCTCCTAAAATTAATAAGGACGCCAACATTTTGAGAGAAATATTTTTTTGCATGCTTACCTCCATTTGTAAATTTTACGATTAATTGACAACCCGCCATTATCAATGGTTTAATATAATTACCGGTATTATTAATAACCACAAAGAAATTTGAATAATTAGCAGAGATCACAATCTTGGAATGCTTACATGAATAGACTATTTTTGCATATAATTTTATGAAAAAGGGATATATGAAAAGACTAATTAACGGGCTTTCGGTTAATACATTTGGAGATGAAAAAAAACAATCGATAATCTTTGTGCATGGATTTCCATTTGATCATACCATGTGGGAAAATCAGATAAGTTTTCTTAAGGAAAATTATTACTGCGTTGCATACGACGTGCGTGGACTTGGATTAAGTATTGTAGGAGATGGTCAATACACAATGGAATTTTTTGTTGATGATTTATTCTCAATAATCTCTGAACTTAAGCTTAACAGTCCGGTCTTATGCGGACTTTCGATGGGCGGATACATTGCATTACGAGCAGTTGAAAGAAATCAGATCCTCTTTTCAGCTCTTATTCTTTTAGATACGCGGCCAGAAGCTGATGACAACGCTGGTAAATTGAAACGCTCCGCCGGTATCAACCAAATTAATACAGAAGGATTAGAAAAATTTACAAAATCATTTGTAACAAATTGCTTTGCAGATGATGCCCCAATTGAAAAGAAAGAGATGTTCGAAAGAACTTTACAAAAATCCTTTATGCATAATCCGGTTGGAGTTAAGGGATGTTTAATTGCAATTATGAGCAGAACTGACACAACTCAATTTTTACCGGACATAAAAATTCCAACTCTTGTTATTTGCGGTTCATTCGATAAACTAACTCCGCCTTTAGTAATGCGCACAATGGCAGAAAAAATTCCCGGTGCTGAATTTGCCGTTGTTCCTCTGGCTGCACACATAACTCCGCTGGAAAATCCCGCTAATGTAAATGACCTTATAAGCGGTTTCTTAAAAAGAAAAGTTGTTTTGTAAAAGTATTATTTCTGAATTACACTATCGATGCTTTTAAACTCTTTTATTCTCTCCGGCTGCGTAGCTTTTTTTACAGTGTCTTTATCCATCTTAATACTCTCTTTAAACTTTTCTTCTACTTTTGGCGGAATTAATTTTGTATCAAGATAACCAGACGTTGATAAAATTAAACCTGTTGTTATTAATAAGGAACACAGCACCGGAATAAATATATCGCTTATCCACCCCAATACTTTGAAAGGGAGTTTCAAAAATGAAGTAACAATGTTAGTTCCTTCCGAACCAAGTTTTTTGTCAAGATACTTTATACGCAGCGATAATTTTAGAATTGTTAATGTTAATCCCCATGAAATTATTGTTCCTATCGATAGAACTATAACAATGTAGTTATGAGAAAAGTTAGCTGCTGCAATTACGCCTACAACCAGGACAACAAAAAATATTATAAAGAAGTGGGTTCTTTGACTCAGAAGCGTTTCAACAAAATACCTTTCCTGATTAAGGTCTACAGATTTTGATTTTTCTTCCTCTCTTGGCGTATATAATCTTGGCATTTACAATCCTCCCGCCGGTATTAATAAAACTCTACATTATAACTTTTCATTTTCCCGTTTGAATAAATGAAACGTGCGCTAAAAAATTTATCTTGGAAAAGCCAGGGCATAAAAATTCTATCACCCTCCCATAAGTTTAAGTCGGGCAATTTTTCATTTGGAATCCACATCAATTTCCCTTCGCGGGAATCGATC
>DYHC01000018.1:0-1941 GCA_020724325.1 Melioribacter roseus | reverse complement strand
AAAAACATACCAATCCTTTTTACAGTCGAACATCGGAAAAGTAATAAAACCATGCAGCCGCGGATTTTTGATTAGTAACCCGCTCTCCTCTTTCACTTCACGAATAACACACTCTTCGGGAGTTTCGCCGGGTTCAAACTTACCGCCAAGTCCGTTCCATTTTCCCTCATGGAGATCGTTCTTCTTTTTGATACGGTGAAGCATAAGAGTTTTGTTATTATCTATTACGTAACAGAGCGTTGCTAATTGCATATTCTTCTTATTTAATGGAGTCGGAAAGAAGTTTAGAAATATCATCAAGTTCTTCAAGAAACCATTTTACCTTTTCGGGTTTAGCGCGTTTACTATCTCTTACAAGTGCTAACCATAATTTGCATTCGTTTGCAAATTTTACGGCGGCAAGTGTATAATCTTTCAGATCCTTTTTAGATACGGCAGCAGTTGCTTCAATATAATTGCTGATAACACTTGTTCCGCTTCCAAAAAGCTCGTCAGCCATTTTTAATGATACATTGTCTTTAGGTAAGTGATCTATAAACTCTATTAGCTTTAGCGTAAGAAAATAGAGACGTTTTCTGAATTCTCCGCGGGTTGTGTCTTTAACCAACTTGCCTCCGGTTTATTCTGTTGTTAAACCCAAATAATTTTTTTTCAACAGGTAATTTTTTATATAGTCCGTTACACCTTCTCTAAGATTCATTATTTTCTTACCGTAACCGGCAAGTTTAATTTTAGTTGTATCTGCTTCAGTAAAATATTGATACTTGCTTCTTATTTCATCTGGCATATCTATGAATTCAATATTAACCGGTTTTCCGAGCGCCTCGAATACTGAATAGACCAGATCCAACCATGTTTGTGCACGACCCGTTCCAATATTGTACAATCCGTTATATTTTGGATTCTCATAGAAGTGAAGAGTCATATCTACAGCATCTTTAACAAAAATAAAGTCCCTCTTCTGCTCTCCGTCTCTATATTCGGGTTTATACGATTTGAATAATTTTACTTTACCTGTATCACGCGCCTGTTCAAATGCTTTGAGAACTACACTTCTCATTTCTCCTTTATGATATTCATTAGGTCCGTATACGTTAAAGAATTTCAGCCCAACAACTTTATCCATAAATCCATTTCTTTTTATCCACGTATCAAAAATATGTTTTGAATAACCATACATGTTTAACGGATGGAGACTGGTAAGAGAAGAATCATCATCCTCATAGCCATTAGAGCCGTCGCCGTATGTAGCTGCAGAAGAAGCATAAATAAACCTGATTCCGTTAGCAAGCGAATACTTTGCAAGTTTCTGTGAGTAATGAACATTGTTATTCATCAGGTAGTCTGCATCTTTTTCTGTAGTAGAAGAGCAAGCCCCCATGTGAATAACTGCCGATATCTTGAAAGGAACATTTCGGCTCATTATCATTGAAATGAAGTCGTCTTTATGTATAAAATCCTCATAATTAAGTCCAAGCAGATTTTTCCACTTATCATCCTTACCCAGCTCATCAACAATTATAATATTATTAATTCCCATTCTGTTAAGTTTCCAGATAATTGCGCTTCCTATAAAACCCGCACCTCCGGTAACAACTATCATAATCTTCTCTTTTATTTATTATATTTGAGCGAAAGTTAAGTATAACTATAATTTGAATCAAAGCTTCTATATTTTTCTGGCAATCATAGTTGTTTACTTGGAATCATGATTGTCATTTTTATTTTGCTCAAGATAAATAGTTTCAAATTCCGGAAATGAAAACAAAAAAGTACAAACTGATATGAGCAGCAATTTATTCAGAATCAAATCTATTTTACAGGAAAGGATTCTTATTCTTGATGGCGCAATGGGTACATTAATTCAAAAACATAACCTTACCGAAGAGCAATTCCGCCAAGAGATATTTAATAATCATCCTGTAGAAATTAAGGGGAACA
>DYHC01000017.1:1465-14713 GCA_020724325.1 Melioribacter roseus | reverse complement strand
GAATAAAAAATAAGAAAGAGTTATTTAGTGAAATCTGCAATATCGCAATTGAAGAAGGGAAATTTGAATTAGCATTTATCGGTTTATTAAATAAAGATTTGCATAATTTTAAAATCATTACGCTCAAAAAGAACGAATGCAATAAAGATTTAGAAAATTTTAATGAAGAAGATGAAAAAGAATTGTGCGAATGTCTAATCAGAAAAATCCCTTCTGCAAACAACTACTTGATAATTAACGATCTAACCGAAAAAAATATTTCTCTGTGTCATAAGCTGGTTAGTGCAAAAAATCTTAACTCGGCGGTTTTTTTCGTTATTGAAGAAGAAAATAAAGTAATAGGAATTTTTGGACTATTCTCAAAAGAGAAAAACTATTTCCAGGAAGACGAGATAAAATTACTTCTGGAAATGACTGCAGATGTATCTTTTACAATCGACTCTATGGCAAATGAAATAAAAAGAAAAGAAAGTGAAGAAAAGTATAAAAGACTAACAGAAAACGCACAGGACTTAATCTATAGATATGATTTCGCACCTAAACGAGGATTTACATATGTGAATCCAATAGTAGAGCAATTTACCGGTTATTCTCAAGAAGACCATTATAACGATCCTGGTTTAAGGAGTAAAATAGTTCACCCTGAAGATAGAAATAAGTTGGAAAAATATTTTGAAGATAAAGATTCATTTTACAAGACAACAATTTTGAGGTGGATTAAGAAAGATGGAACAATAATATGGACAGAGCAGAAAAACATTCCGGTCTATAATGAGAATAAAGAATTAGTTGCTATTGAAGGAATTGCAAGAGACATAACACAAAGGATGAAAGCAGAGGAAGAACTTAGAAAGAGTGAAGAAAAGTACAGGGCTTCATTCGGAGATCATTCTGCTGTAAAATTATTGATTGATTTGGAAAACGGAAATATAATTGATGCCAATACCGCTGCCGTAGAATATTACGGATGGGCTAAGGAAGATCTGATGAAAATGAATTTTGACCAGATAAACATTCTGCCAAAGGAAGCTATGTTCAATGAGATGGATGATGCAAGAACTTTGAAAAAGATACATTTCGAAATGAAACACAGAAGAGCCGGCGGAATTATAAGTGATGTTGAAGTGTATTGCGGTAAAATAGTAATTGACGGCAAAGATTATTTACAATCAATAATACATGACATAACGGATAAGAAACTTGCTGAGGTTCAATTGCAATTATTAAACCGGGCTGTTGAACAAACTCCGGTTAGTGTTTTAATTACAGATGTAAACGGTAATATTGAATATGCTAACCCTAAGTTTAGCGAAGTTTCCGGATATAGTTTTGAGGAAGTTAAGGGAAAAAATCCTAGAATACTACAATCGGGTTTTCATACAAAAGAATTTTATAAGGAAATGTGGGATACATTATTGGCACGGAAAAATTTTATCTGTGAAATCCTAAACAAGAAAATAAACGGAGAATTATACTGGGAAAATGCGGTTATCTCACCTATAATTAATTATCAAGGAACTATTACCCATTTTGTTGCCATAAAAGAAAATATAACTGAAAAGAAAAAGATGTTTGAAGAACTTGTGAAAGCAAAAGAAGAAGCTGAAAAATCCAATAAGTTGAAATCCGAATTTTTAGCTCAGATGTCGCATGAAATAAGAACTCCAATTCATATTGTTACTAGCAGTCTCACTTTCATTAAAGAGAATTTAAATAGTAAACTTGAAGCAGAAGATTTGGAATTATTCGATCACATAGACATTTCTGCAAAAAGAATAATAAGAACAATCGACTTAGTATTAAACGTATCTGAAATGCAATTAGGAATATATAAACCAAATTTTTCGGTTATTGATCTAGATAAAGATATCCTTACCAAAGTAGTTAATGAGCATAAACTATTAGCTCTGAAAAAAAATCTGAAATTTATTTATAATTTTTTACCAGAAAATGTAAAATTAATTTCCGATGAGTATTGTTTGACGCAAATCTTTGCTAACCTAATAGACAATGCAATAAAATATACCAAGGAAGGAATAGTTGAAGTAAAGGTAAGCAGAGACGAAAAAAACGAGATTGTTGTAGAGATAAAAGATACTGGTATTGGAATGAGCAAGGAGTTTTTAGATCATTTATTCGAACCATTCAAACAGGAATACACCGGCTATTCAAGAGAGTATGAGGGTATTGGATTAGGTTTGGCATTGGTAAAAAAATATTGTGAATTAATTAATGCAAAAATTGAAGTAAAGAGCCAAAAGGGGACCGGAACAATTTTCACAATAGTTTTTCAAAACATTTGATAGTCTGAAATTATCTGGGAGCGTAAATGAAAAGAATGTTAATTGTAGAAGATGATTATTTAACCCAAAAGATATTTCTAAGGCTATTTAAGAACGAGTTTAAGATAGATTTTTGCGAAGCGGGAGAAGAATATTACAGGAATTACATCAATGAAAAGTATGATATAATAATTGCGGATGTTTCCCTAAAAGGATCCAAAAACGGACTAGAACTTATTCATGAAATCAAAAATAATCCTGATAAAAAAAATACGCCTATAATTTGTCTTACTGCTCACGCATTTGCAAAAGATAGAACTAATGCGTTGGAATCCGGAGCTGATTTATTTCTAACCAAACCAATATTGAATATAAATTTACTAAATGCAGTAAAATCACTAATAAAAGAGAAATAGTTTAGAAATACATTTAAGTAAGATGAGCGCTATCTACTTAATCAACACTTAAAATAAACTGCAACATAATTCCGATTAGAAAAAACAAATCTGCTTTAATCAGTTTAATCTGTTAAATCTGTGTGCTGTTAATTTTTGTAACTCATCGATAGATTGAGAAGAAAAATTACTAAGCTAATTACTGATTAACTATTTTTTTTCCGTAAATTAATTTATATTGACAACAGAAGTTGAAAAGAGAATAATGAAAAACTTTTGCAGCTATAACTTTTTTTATCCTTATTTCTTGTCAATTCACGCCGGAAGAACATTTTAATAGAGCTAAAGCTTTAATAAAAATAGAGGATGCGAAGATCTTAACAAAGCCGAAAAACTATATAACCCTAACAAAAAATATTCTACTTATTCTTTCTTTTCTCGAATACAAGAACTAAAAAGAATAAACTGTAATCAATAAATTATTTGGAATCATTTATGAAGAATAACTCTAACAATAAGTTAGCAATCACACGCCGGAATTTTATTAAAGCAACCTCATTCCTTGGAGCATTCCCGGCTAAGATAAAAGACCTTATAGTTCAGGAGTCGAGCAGAATAAAAAGTAGAATTGTACTTATAAAAAATCCTGATGTAATTAATAATGAAGGAATAGTAAATTCTTCCATTCTAAATGAAATGCTTGATAAAGCTATAATGAAGTATAGCGGGGAAAAATCTGCAACTAACTTCTGGAAAAATAATTTTTCGAAAGACAAAACAATCGGCTTAAAAGTAAACGCACTCGGTTTGAATTCGATAACCAATTCACCTTTAATAAATCACTTTGATGCATTCACAAAAGCAATAGTTGAAAGCTGCAGCAAAGCCGGTATAATGGAAGATCGGTTTATCATCTGGGATAGAAGCGAGGAGGAGCTTATAAGTGCCGGTTACAAAATTCAGAAAGAAACCGGCAAGACAAGAATACTGGGTTCTATTGAATCGAGGCGCGGAGAAGGCGGAATAGGGTTTACCGACGAAGAATTCCCTGTTGGTGAAAAGAAAACCCGGCTGGCAAAAATTCTAACCGAAATGTGCTCATCTATAATCAATATTCCATTAATTAAAGACCACGGTATAGCAGGAATTACTGGCGCATTAAAAAACCATTACGGTTCAATAAATAATGCGCGCGAATTTCACAGCAACAATTGTACTTCGCCGGGGATTCCGGAAATAAACGCAATACATATTATCCGTCAGAAACAGAAAATAATTATTGCCAATGCAATATCATGTGTTTTCAACGGAGGACCGCGCTGGGATAGAAAATTTATATGGAACTACGGAGGAATTTTAATAGGTACTGATCCGGTTGCAATTGATACTATTATGCTTAACATACTAAATGAAAAACGAAAGATGGAAGGATTATTACCAATTTCGGATAACGTTGCAGAACATCTGCGGCTTACTAATGAAATTGGGCTCGGCACAAATAACATAAACGAAATCGATTTGATAGAAATTATTGCATAAACTTAATAGAAAGGTGAAGAAATGAAAAAGCTTATTACTTCCCTACTGTTATTCGTTTCTATTATTCCTGTAAACGCTCAAAATAGTTTTGAACAGGATATTATCAAAACTAAATCGGGCGATTTGAAGATTACATTTATTGGACATGGCACGCTAATGTTTGAGTTCAATAATCTTGTTATTCACATCGACCCGGTTGGACGCTATGCCGATTATTCACAACTGCCCAAGGCAGATTTAATTTTAATTACGCATCAACATGGAGACCATCTCGATTCACTTGCTATCGAAACAATAAGAAAAAGAAATACAGTACTCTATTGCAACCCGGCAAGTCATGCAAAAGCGTCATTCGGTTTGGTAATTGAAAACGGAGAGGAGGCAGAATTCCGGGGTATAAAAATAGAGGCGGTACCTGCCTACAATATCGTAAATAAACGCCAGAACGGTTTACCGTTTCATCCTAAAGGAGAAGGAAACGGTTACGTCTTAACAATTTCTGATAAAAAGATTTACATTGCCGGTGATACCGAAAACGTTCCCGAAATGAAAAATCTGGTTAACATTGACGTAGCTTTTTTACCTATGAACCTTCCTTACACAATGACTCCGCAAATGGTAGCTGATGCGGTTCATATGTTTAATCCAAAAATTCTTTATCCATATCATTTCGGTAATTCAAATGTGAATGAACTTGTTTCACTTTTGCAGACAATGGAGAGTTGCGAAGTAAGAATCAGAAAGATGAATTAAGTGATAAAACAATATTTAGGATTCTTACGAAGTATTAATGTGGGCGGAAAAAACCTTATCAAGATGTACTGCCTTAAAGATATTTTTGAATCAGTAGGAATGAAAAATGTTAGGACTTACATTCAATCCGGAAATGTACTATTCGATTCATCTATTGGATCAGACGAAGAGATTATTGAAAAGATTGAAAGTGCGGTTCATAAAGAATTAACTAAAGAAGTAAACCTGATAGTTAGAACTACATGGGAAATCGATTCGATCATAAAATTAAATCCGTTCGGCAAAATCAAACACACATCGACAACAAAATTTTATACTACATTTCTTAAAGATAGTTTGAAAAAGAAACCATTACTTCCGCTTAAATCAGAGAATAAAGATGTAGAAATTATTCAAATCTCCGAAAGAGAGATTTATGCAGTTACAAGAGAGGTTAACGGCAGGTTTGGCTTCCCTAATAATTTTATTGAAAACTACTTTTGTATTAAAGCTACAACAAGAAACTGGAACACCGTTTTAAAAATGTCAGAACTAATAATAAAATAAAGGATTGACTAAAATGGCAGAACTAAAAACAAAAGAAACAGAAGCAAGCGTAAATAAATTTTTAATAAGTTTTAAGGATGAGCAATTGCAAAATGATTGTTTCTCTTTGATAGAAATAATGAAAAAGATAACCAGAGCAGAACCTAAAATGTGGGGGAATAGTATAGTTGGATTTGGTAATTATCATTATAAATCAAAAAGTGGAAGAGAAGGCAATTGGTTTTACTGCGGTTTCTCGCCCAGAAAACAGAATTTAACTATCTATCTATCAATGTGCGATCTATCCAAACAAAAAGATCTACTTAAAAAGTTAGGCAAACATAAAACAAGTAAATCATGTATCTACATAAAAAGTCTTGACAATATCGACACAAAAATTCTTAAAGAACTATTGACTAAATCAATAAAAGCGCTCAAATAATGGTTTGAAAGTAAGAGGCGGATAACCAAAGCTTCCACCTCTTTTTTCAAAAGAAATAATAGACCGCCAGCAACAGTCTTAAATTGGAAAGATTTTTTGCGTTTGCGACTTTTCCCTTATTCAGATTTACAGTAGTCCCGTAACCGGCAGAAGTATATTCCAACTCGGTTGATATTCTTGATTGTCCAGAGTTAATTTGAATCCTTGGTGAAATTCTAAACAGCTTATCAATATTAATTCCGCGGCAGAAGTAAGATCCAGCAATATTGTCATCAGCTCCCATATTTTTGGAATAACCTAAGAAGAGGGCGAGTTCAATTTCTTTGCCTGTTGAAATTTCTCCCCAGATAGAAAATACACTAATGGGACTGTATTCTTCTTCAAGAGTAATTGAATTAATAGATTTGACAGCATAGCCGCCAAGCATTAGATGATCTGCAAGATTATTTCCATAAACAACTTCTGTTTTAACAGTAACGGGGTTGAGATTTAATTTTGCATAACCAATAGCACTTAAAGAGACAATTGAATTATCAGTAACTATTTTTTTTGGTGTTACAATTCTTGGTACTAGCTTCTTATAATCAACTCCAGCGCCAAATAAATATCCCTTATTAGAATATTGAACTTGAGCATGAATGTTGGGAAAAACGGCATTACGAAGGTAGGAACTGCTGAAACCATCGGGACCGTTACTTTGAAAATCGCGTTGAGATAAAGCAGCAAGAATAAATTTTACATTTTCAATTGAGTATGTAAATCTAATTTGAGGATTTCTAGAAAACGGCTGAAAAGGTGCGCCAGTATTAAAAGAAACAACACCCGGAAACATTTCTGCTACAAACATCGGATGCCATGTTTGTCCAATCAACAGAGAAGTGTTTGCCCAATCGAACTTCACAAATGCATGCCGCAATCTGAACCCATTAATATCACCTTCGGTAGTACCAAAAAACTCCGCTTCAATTTGTCCAGATGTTTTTGCCCCGAATGATTCGGGCCCAATAATCTTTCCAAGAAGACGGGTTTGAATAGAAAGAATATTGAAATTTGATTTTGCATTAATGTCTTTACCGTTGATATCCAGATTTTCACTTTGAGGATAAAGGAGAAAATGTCCTTCCCTCAATGAAACTGTTTGTCTTGTATCATAAATAAAATCTGTTTTTACAAATCCCGAAAATGAAATTCCAAAATTCTTATTATCTATCTGAGCATATGACAATAGACTGAATAAGAAAAATAAAAGGACAAGAATTCTTTTCATTTAATCTCCTGTTTCTATCAGTAATTTGAATTATTCGGCTCCAATACCAAGATACGTTCTCAATTTTTCGTCCTCGTACTTTTCTGATGCGTCTTTTTCTACAGAGAGCAGAGAGACAATAATTCCTATAAGAAACGATGCGGTCATAGAAATAATGGCTGGATTTTTAAGACCGAACAACGCTTCTGGATTTTGAAAAATATCGACCCATACAGTTGGACTAAAAATAATTAAAATAACTGCCAGACCAGAGCCGGTTATAATACTTGCAACAGCTCCCTTAGTAGTAAATTTTTTCCAGATAATAGAAAGTAACAAAGAAGGAAAATTAGCACTCGCCGCAATAGCGAACGCAAGTCCAACCATGAAAGCAACATTCTGACCCTTGAATACAAGTCCTAAGAAAATTGCAAGTGTCCCTATTATAAGCGTGGCAATTCTAGCTACTTTAACTTCACCGGCTTCATCTGTCTTCCCTTTTTTAATTACATTTACATAGAGGTCATGCGATAAAGTTGATGCGCCAGAAAGGGTTAATCCAGCAACAACAGCTAATATAGTTGCAAAAGCAACAGCAGCAATAAAGCCAAGAAAGAACTGCCCGCCAACAGATTCAGCAAGCAGAAGGGCTGCCATATTACCGCCTTTATCGAAACTTGAAATTATATTCTGCCCTACAAGTACCATAGCTCCAAAACCGATAAAAAATGTTAAGATATAGAAATAGCCAATAAGTCCTGTTGCAACGAAGACCGACTTTCTTGCTTGTCTGGCATCAGGAACAGTAAAAAACCTCATAAGTATATGAGGCAGCCCGGCAGTGCCTAATATCAATGCAATACCAAGAGAAATTGCATCCCATGGATTAGTAACAAATCCACCCGGTGAAAGAACGGCATCTGAGTATTTTTTTGCTGCATATTCAAATAATGAAATAGGATTCATACCAAATTGCGCAAGCGTCATAATTACAAGAAAAGTTGCACCACTTAATAGAAGTACAGCTTTGATAATTTGTACCCATGTTGTAGCGAGCATACCGCCAAATAAAACATAAGCGATCATTACCAATCCTACTATTATTATCGCAATTTCATAAGGGAATCCGAACAGAATATGTATCAGTGAACCGGCACCTACCATCTGAGCAATAAGATAAAAAATAATTGTCATTAAAGATCCAACCGAAGAAGCTATTCTAACAGGTTTCTGTTTTAACCTATAGGCAACTACGTCGGCAAATGTAAACTTACCCAGATTTCTTAGCGGTTCAGCAATTAAGAACATAACAAGAGGCCAGCCGACAAGAAAACCAATAGAGTAGATAAGTCCATCGTAACCTTTAAGAGAAACCATACCGGCAATCCCAAGGAAAGAAGCAGCGCTCATATAATCTCCGGCTAAAGCTAAACCATTCTGAAAACCTGAAATACTTCGGTCTGCTGCATAAAATTCTGAAGTTGTCTTAGTTTTTTTTGCTGCCCAATATGTTATACTTAATGTAACGGCAACGAATAAAAAGAAAATAATAATAGATGCAATGTTAACCTGTCCAAGTGTTGTTTGAATTGTTTCCAATGATAATCTCCTGATTCAATTCAAAAGTTCTTAGGATTTAAGAATTAGTTTTCGAGGACTTCGTTTCTTAACTCTCTAACGGCTTTATCATACTTCCTATTTGCCCAGCGGATGTAAAACCCGGTTAATAACCAAGCAAAAATAATAAGTCCAATTCCGATTGGAAGCCCAAGAGTTAGATGTTCTCCTATTTTAATAGAAAGGAATTCTTTGTAGAAGGCAATAGATAAAATGAATCCAAAATAAACAACAAGCATAATAATAGTTAATGAAATTGACACCGTTAATCTTTGTTGAACCAGGTTTTTAAATTGTGGGGATTGAAGAATTTCTTTGACACGTTCCGGTTTAATACCCATATACTTCTCCTAATTAATTTGTTAGAACTACAACTGATACATTTACTGAAGTGAAAAAGTCCTAAAGAAAATTAATCGTTTTTTTCCCAATTAGAAAGACTTACAGCTCTTTTATTATTGTAACGGGCTATTCTATCTTATTAATGTTCCTTTAAAATCCAAATTGATTTTATCTTTTATTTCCTTAAGAAATTCAAAATACTTTCTTAAGAGAAAAGTCTGAAGCTCAGTAAGTGAAAGTGGATTAACTAAATTGTTGACTGCAGAATTTTGCGAATACAAATCTGATTGATGGCGGAGACGAAGGTTCATTAATAGACTGTATGAAAAGAGAATATTTTCGAATAAAGAATCAGAAATTATTCCCCGGTCGTGGATATACTCCAGGCGTTCTACAGTATTAGAAGTATTTAGATTATACTTTAGACCGTAAAGCCGCGCAAAATCGATTATAGGGAGGAGACATAATTTTAAATCTACCGGTGCTTTTAGTTTCAGAATACTATCTGGAAGTTCGGTGCGAATAAGACTATCTGAAAGATATAGAATGAAATTACTACTTGTATTCACCAGCCGGTTTACGTGGTTTTTCAATTGAGATGATAATTCACTTTCACCAAAGACAAATCTGAAATCAAAAAAGATTTTGAGATCAAGAAGATCCTTCGGATTAGCTTCGGTAACCCAGCTAGTAAAATATTTTTTCCATACAGATAATGGCTGGCAAAATTTTGAATTGCTTGCCATAATATTTCCTTTGCAAAAACTGTACCCTGAAGAATTAAGGTAATCGGAAATTTTTTGACCAAGTTGTAAGAAGTATTTGTGTATTGAATCAGCGTGCTGTTGCTCTGTGTCTTCATAAATAATTGCATTATCCTGATCGGTTAACAAAGTTTGTTCTTCCCTGCCCTCACTTCCCATTGATATGAATACAAATTTGCAAGGCGGAGTGCCTATTTCTTTTACTGCCATGTTGATAACAGTTCTGCTAATAGCATCTGCTACCAAAGAAATCATTTTTGTAGTATTCCTTATATCAACATTATTCTTTATTAAACCTGAAATTAGAAAAACGAGCTGGCTTCTGTAGTCAGAAATTATTTTTACATTAGCTGCATCCTCAATTTTCTGAATAAAGAAAAGATACCTCGAATGCGAAACAGTGAACAGAGCATCAGAATCTATCGCCCCTAATATTTTGCCTGAAGCATCTTTTACGATCAAATGACTTACTTGATATTCTTGAAGAAGCAAAAGTGCATCATAGAACGTTGCGGTTGATTGGAGAAAAAAGATGGTAGTATTCATTATTGCTCTAACAGGCATATTTAAGTCACTTCCGGCAGAAAAAATTTTTTCTCTTATATCATGATCTGTAATAATTCCTTTTTCTAAATCATTAGCCGCATTAACCAGAATAGCGCTGCTTTTCTCTTTTGTCATAATTTCAGCAGCATCCTTAATTGAGGTTTCTAGTTGGCAGCAAGGAATTGGTTTAACATATGGAGTAATTCTTTGGCTTAAAACAACTACAGATGATTGCAGGTCGGAAATAAGTTTTTCCTTTTCTTTATCAGACCGTTGCTGTTCAGAAATATCCTGAATAATTCCATCAATAAACCGGTACTCATTATTTATTCCTTTTACAAAAGCAGCAGAAATACAAGAAGTTAATAAACTGCCTTTTTCATTCTGCAGCTTAATAATTCTGTTTTTAATAAATCCATTTCTATTCAACTCTTCCAGGAATAAAGATTTGTCTTCCTCATTAAACATAAAGTCGAACAGAGATCTGCCAAGAAGATCCTCTTCCTCACTGAAATTCAAAAGCTCTTTAAGTGCATTATTAATTTCTATTAATGCTGCCTTACTATCAGGTGTAGCTCTAAAAACCCCCACAGAAATCTGGTTAGTTAGAGAGATGTACTTCTCTTTAGTATAATCCAATGCCTCTTTCATTTCTTCGTGAAGAGTAAGGTCTTTAACATTTATTACTATGCCATTGTTATTCATAAATGAGATTTGGGATATATTCAAAAGCACATTTAACAGTTCTCCGTTCTTTTTAATTAACCTTGTTTCAATCTGCTCATTAAAAACCTGCTCCATAGTTTTACGCTGCAGAAGTGTAAAGTCGAATACTTCTGAATTGGGAATAGACTTAAATAAGCATGAAAAATTAAAATCATCACCGGTATCGGAATAGCCCAGCATTGTATAAAAAGTCTTATTGTAAAAAGTTTGTTTATTATCCAGAATCATAATCAATCCTTCGCCAGAAGCTTCAACAAGTATACGGTATTTATCTCTCGATTCTTTAAGATCATCCTCGGCTCTTTTTCTGAGCTTTTCATTTTTAAGATTCTGGTATAGCAAGAGCGAACTAAGAATTGTAACAATTACAGAAATTGTCAAAATATTCTGTTCGAGATAGCTTATTTCCAACTTTACATCTTCAATATAAATTCCAGTTCCTACAACCCAATTCCATGGTTCAAATTTCTTTACATAAGAAAGCTTGGGTACAATCTTTGTGGAATCATCTTTCCACTGCCACATATAATCTACATATCCTTCGCTGTAATTCTGAACCACTTTTACCATTTCAACAAAGAGTTTCTTATCCTTTAGATCTTCGAACTCTGTTAAGTCAGTGCCGTCCAGCTCGGGTCGATATGGATGAACAATCATTTTAGGATGAAGGTCTGTAACCCAGAAGTAATCTTTTAATTCTTCACCGTATCGTAAATTTCTAATAAGGTCAACAGCATTTTTCATTGCCTCTTTTTCCGAAATTAACCCTTTCAACTGCAGCTGGTGCCATCTGTTAATCATACTTACAGTTGAGTTGGTAAGCTCTCTAATCATCTCTCTTTTTCTGTCCAGTATAATATTTTCGAATTGAGGAATAACGACCAAAAAAATTGCTGTTATGAAAAGAGCTATTGTCAGGAGAGTTGGCAGAAGAGTCCTTACATAAGAAACCTTTCCGGATGTTTTTTTAAGCATCTTCATATAAATTAAGAGTACACTTCATAAGCTAATTATAGTCATATTGATTTAAGTGAGAAAGACTGGAATTCCATACTTGAAGAATCAAGTACGAACACTCCATTCTCTCTTGTAGTTCTAGCTACACACGGTACAACAATCCATTGAATACCTTCGGCAATTCTGTTTAAACCGAATTTAAGAGATGCAAAACGTTCTTCGGTAACCATTATAACTCCGCCCGGATGCCCATGCCCAGAAATACTTAAGCGGCAGTTTTGTTTATTCATGAAGTTAAAATGCTTCTCCAAATGAAAAACATCCCCGGGGAAGAAAACAGCAGACCCAGAAAAATCCGGGTAACAAAAATGTGATATAAGTATTCTAAGTTCACCGTATTCAATAATTTCGATTTCATTAAGAGAATTAAGAAACTCTTTTGAAGCATCGCTTAGATTAGATCTTATTTCGTTATCCTCATAAAGCCAGATTCTGTTTCGCGATTTTCCGGCACGAACCTCATAATCAAGATCATACCAGTTATCACTATATTCAAAACCGGATTTATATTGAGGCACTTTTTTAATAGCATATAAATCATGGTTACCGGCAACAACTTTATGGCAATTTTCTTTAACTAATCTTACACACTCCTCTGCATTGCGTGTTTCTATATAACGGTAAAATGGTAAAGTAAATCCGACAATATCACCCAAGCAAATAACCGATTCGCATTTTTCCTTAGATAAATAACGAAGTGCTTTTTCCAGACTTACAATATCTTCGTGTATGTCACTTATAATTCCTACTTTCATCTTTGCTTATACCGGTTACTTTAAATAAATGTTCAACTTTTCGAAAAGTTCTGGTAATAAACCTAATGCACAATAAAGAGAAATACAACAATTTTATAAACAATCGAAAGAATTCTCTTATTTCATTATCGAACAATTCACAGTCTCTTCGATTTTTGTTAAATTAGCGGAAACAAAAGAAATATCGATGAAAAAGTTTTTATTAATTATATTTTTTTCTACCGGAACGTTTATAAATGCACAGGACTATACGTTTGGAATTTTCTCCAATTTTAGTTACTCCGAAGCTAAAAAGGTTC
>DYHC01000017.1:0-1455 GCA_020724325.1 Melioribacter roseus | reverse complement strand
GCTTGCCAGAAATATCCTTCGTGTTGTTTGCTGGGAATATAACTGAGAAAGGAACCCGAAGCCAGTTTTTATCAATTAAGAATTCTTTAGACAGTTTGAAAACACAATACATCTTACTTCCTTCTGATAATGATACACGCGATGTTATTGGATGGGAAACATTTTTAGATTTTTCCGGTAACGACAAGTTCATTTTTAACGCAAATGGTTTTCTGTTTATCGGAATAAACCCAACTCTTCCCTTCAGGCGTGTAAATACTTTTACTAAAGAAAATCTTGATTGGCTGCATCAGGTTATAGATACAGTAAAACAGAATGTTGAGATCTATTATGTATCTCCAGTTCCATTTGAAACCATATCCGGCTGGCAATCTGCTTTTGAAATCTTAATCAGGAAAAACTTAAAAAGAATAATTAATTGCGGTTCCGAGAAACTTAACCATAAGAATATATCTGGAATAGGTACCGAAGAATTGCCTTCGAATAACGAATTTGTATTCAGGTTAACAAGTGATAAAGTGATAATCAATAGTTTAGATGAAAAATTACACTCAGCGAGCTACAAAAATATAGCAATGGACGTTACTTCTCCGGCAAAAACCGCTTCCTTTATTGATAAGATTAATAAACTAATTACAATTGAACAGAACAATTTAACTTACTCTTCCCCGCTTTACTGGAACGAAAATATTTATACTGCCTCTTATTCCGGAATAGTAACCTGCTACGATTCAACCGGAAAGATGATTTGGGATTACAATACATTCGGAAACATAATTGGTTCACCTGTAATAAGTGACCGGATGATCGCAATTTCTACATTGCAAGGGGATTTAATTACTCTCAGTGCAATTAGCGGAGAACAGATCCAGACAATCGGTTTCGAAGAGCGTATTACATCATCATTGAATTTAGTTGACTACCAGGGTTCAAGAATTCTTATGATACCGAAACTTACAGTTTCTAAATCGGCAATTATCTTTGGAACCGCTTCGGGTAAAATTTATTGCTACGACTTTGAAACTTTACAGGAATACTGGGTAAATACAAATGCCAAAGGTATGATCCGTTCTAAACCAATTACAATTAATAATAAAATATTTTATACAGCCGACGATGGGTTTTTATACTGTATAGATGCGCGTAACGGATTATTAATCTGGCGGTGGAAAGAAAAAGCAGAAACTGATTTCTCAAATTCATTTATCGCATCAGATAATAAAAGAGTATTCATTGCTGCTAAAGATGGAATATTATATGCGATTGATAATCTACTCGGAAAACTTTTCTGGAAGAATGATAAATTGAATGTTTTTGAAAAGCTGTCATTAAGTCTGGATAATAAAACACTGTTTTGTATAGGAAGAGATTCCAAACTATATTTTATTAACTCCGAAACAGGTAAGTTGGTAAGAGAAATTAAATTTGACGGCAGCTTTATTAATTTCTCAACAG